>JBDSBT010000108.1:0-7624 GCA_039921425.1 Gemmatimonadaceae bacterium
CGACCGCTCGGGATGCTTCTAGCGCTCACAGTTCCGGAGTCGTGGCGGAGTGATCTTGACGCGATAACCGACGGAATCGGCGATGCGGCAGAGAGCGCAGGGGCGCCAATTATCGGAGGCGATACGACCAGAGGCTCCGAGTTATCGCTCACATTCACTGTGCTTGGCACGGCCCGCGATGTTCTCTGCCGCACTTCGGCGCGGCCCGGCGATCGAGTGTATGTAACCGGCCGCCTTGGCGGACCTCTGGCGGCATTGCGCGAATTGGAGGCGGGGCGTGCTCCGTCCGAAGAGAATCGAAAGCGATTCGCTCATCCGGTTCCGCGAATCGAAGAAGCGGCCTGGCTCGGCGAAAACGGCGCAGCGGCGGCGGTGGATATTTCGGACGGTCTGACTGCGGATCTCGGCCACCTCAGCGTCGCGAGCCGCGTCGGCATCAACGTGTGTATCGAAGACATACCCACGGTTGCAGGGGTGTCTTCATTCGATGCAGCAGGAAGCGGGGAAGAATACGAGCTGGTAGTGACGTCTCGGGCAGACATCGATCTGGAAAAATTCAACAGGCTATTTCATCTCGATCTCACTCAGATTGGCACCGTGACTGGCGGTGCCACGGGCGTTGTGATGACTGAGAACGGTGAGCCGGTTGTATCGCCAACGGGTTACCTTCATTTCACGGAATGACCGCTCTCGGCATAGCTCGATGATCCTCATCTATTTTCTCTCCACGCTCGCTCTTGTCATTACGGCCCCGATAGTCACAATCGTCATCGGCGGGTCGTGCGTTATCGCCGCGATTTTCCACGTGAAGGACAGAGCAGGCTCCGTTTACGATCTGGCTCCGCGCTGGTGGTCCAAGATCGTCCTCTTCATGACCGGTGTGCGTGTCACAGTCCACAACTCCGAACGTGCGCTCGACGGCAAGCCGCACGTATACGTGTCAAACCACATCAGCTGGTACGACATTCCGGCTTTGGCGAGTTTTCTGCCGCGCACGAAGTTCGTCGCGAAGGCGGAGCTCTTCAAGCTTCCGGTGTTTGGTCCTGCAATGCGGGCGGTAGGAATGGTTCCAGTCGACCGCCAGAACAGAAAGGCGGCGTTTGCTTCGTACGATGTTGCGGCAGGCCAGATTCGTGACGGGAATTCTGTCATCGTTTTTCCCGAGGGCACCCGTGGATTCGACTACCGCCTTCGGCCTTTCAAGAAAGGGCCGTTTGTGCTCGCTATCGCCGCTGGTGTGCCGATTGTGCCCATTCTCACCCATGGCACACTCGAAGTGATCGGTAAGGGCTCGATGTGGGTGCACCCCGGGAAAGTGGATATACATTTGCTCGAGCCGGTGTCGGTCGAAGGATTCGGCTACGACGATCGGGAAGCGCTCGCGTCGGCGGTCAGCAGCCGGATTGCCGAGGCGCTCGACCGGCTTTACGGGATCAACTGTGCAGCGCCGGACGTCATCCAAAGTTCCACGGCAGAGATTTAGCCAAACCACCTACAACACGCACTCATGTCTACCATTATCGAAATTCGCGGCCGCGAGGTTCTCGACAGCCGCGGCAACCCAACCGTGGAAGCCGACGTCACTCTTGCCAGTGGTGCGTCCGGGCGAGCGGCAGTGCCTAGTGGTGCGTCAACCGGCGAGCACGAGGCCGTCGAGATTCGTGATGGTGACGCCGATCGATACGGCGGCAAGGGAGTGATGCTTGCGGTGCAGGCGATCGAGGAGCTCATTGCTCCGGCGCTCGACGGGCTTTTGGCGATCGATCAGATAACTATCGATCGCACGATGATTGACCTGGATGGCACCCCGAACAAGAGCAAGCTCGGCGCCAATGCGATCCTCGCTGTTTCCATGGCTGTCGCGCGCGCCGCCGCTCGGGATGTGTCGCTTCCACTCTACCGCTACCTCGGCGGGCCGATGGCGAGAATGCTGCCGGTTCCAATGATGAACATTCTCAACGGCGGTGCTCATGCGACGAACACGGTTGATTTCCAGGAGTTCATGGTCGTTCCAGTTGGTGCGGAAACATTCGCTGACGGACTCCGCATGGGAGCGGAAGTGTTTCACGCTCTCAAGAAAGTTCTTGTCAAGAGAAAGCTTTCCACCGGCGTTGGAGACGAAGGCGGCTTTGCGCCGGATCTCGGAACCGACGAAGACGCTCTAAAGCTCGTCGTCGAAGCGATCGAGGCGGCGGGTTACGCGCCCGGCACCGAAGTAGCGATCGCGCTCGATTGCGCTGCGTCGGAGCTGTACAAGGGCAAGAGCTACACGTTCAAGAAGAGCGGCGCTGGAACGAAGGACTCCGATGCGATGATCGAGATGTATACGAAGTGGCTCGATGAGTACCCAATCGTGTCGATCGAGGATGGACTCGCTGAAGGTGATTGGAACGGCTGGGCGAAACTCACCGCTGCGCTGGGCGACAGGCTTCAGCTCGTCGGCGACGATCTGTTCTGCACCAATACGGAACTTCTGGCCAAGGGCATTGCATCCGACTGCGCGAACGCGATTCTCGTGAAGCTGAATCAGATCGGTACGCTGACGGAAACTCTGGAGGCGATCGAGATGGCTCGTGCGAACGGCTATCAATCGATCATCTCGCACCGGTCCGGCGAGACGGAAGACACGTTCATCGCAGATCTCGCCGTCGCAACAGGTGCCGGGCAGATCAAGACGGGATCAGCCAGTCGAAGCGACCGGGTCGCGAAATACAATCAGCTTCTTCGCATCGAAGAGGAGCTTGGCGACGTTGCCGAGTATCCTGGTGGGACGATGTACGGACTCTGATAGCCAGTGATCGGGAAAATAATTCTCTGGCTCATCGTCGCCGCCGCCATTTTTTTCGCGGTGCAGGGAGGCGAGTACAGCACGATGGATCTCTGGCGTCAGCGCCAGCGGAAAGTCAGGCTACAGGCCGAAACCGATTCACTCACCCGCGAAGTCGATTCGTTGCGGCAGGTGGTGAAGGCGGTTCAGACGGATCGCTCCACTCAGGAGCGCATAGCGCGCGAGGAATTCGGAATGGTGCGCGGCGACAAGGAAATCGTCTATCGTCTCGACGGGCAAAAGGACACGGCGTCGAGACGTTAGAGAAAGATCGCTACTTCTTTTCCTTCTTCTCTGCAGCGGCTTCCTTCTTTTCGGTCTTCGGCGTCTCGTGTTCGTGCGTCACGACTGCGCCAGTAACCGCGTTGACGGTAATTTCTTCTATGCCGCTCTTGCCTGCAACCTTGATATCGAATGACCAGATAAGGTTGCCGTTCTCGCGCTCGAGTTCGGACGCTTTGATCTTGCCGTTCGGAACTTCCTTTAGAGCGGTCGCGCGGGCAGTCTTCTCCGAAATCTTCGCTTCGCGGCGGAGCGATGCGGGTGTGTCTTTCCTGGCCGTCGGCTTTGCCATCATCGTCTGTTTTTGCGTAGCGGCCGACATTGGCTTTTTAGGTGCCGGGGTCAGAGCCGACAGCGTCGCTGCAGCAGCGCAGGCGACGAGGGTTGTTGCGATTGTCTTGAACATTGTTTCTCCGGTGTACGATGTCAGCCAGGCTGCGGTCGTCCTCAACTAGCAGAACCTCATGCCCCGAATCTACCTCGCCCAGCCCTTGCAATGGAGACCGTAATGCTGGCGTCATCCTGAAGCGGGTAAGTTTATGCCCTCCACCACTTGATCGAGAAATCCAAATAGAAATGCGTCGGCTCGCACTCATTTCAACGGCTGTGCTGCTATGCTGGTCCACCGATGTTTCTGCCCAGTCGATCACGCGCCAACAAGCCGTCGATTCGGCGCTGACGCGCGGTGGGCGGCTGGCCGTCGCCATCGCAGATACATCGGCGGCGAGGGCTCGGCTAATGAGTGCAGGCGCCCTGGACAATCCTTCGTTCAATGCGGCCTACTCCAAGTCTGCACCTCAGCTTCACTTCACGGTTGACGTTCCGCTTCCGCTGCCCGGCCTCAGGTCCGCGCGAATCGCGTCGGCCCAGGCCGCCGTTCGCGGCGCGAACTACAGGCTCCGCTACGCGAAGGCGGCGATCACTCTCGCTGCCGATACCGCTTACACGCGGGTCCTCGCCGCGGCAGCGAAGGCCCGGCTGACGGCCCGCAACGCGCTCGTCGCCGACACGCTCGTCCAGATGACAATCGTCCGCCGAAATGCAGGTGACGCGAGTGAGCTCGAAGTCGAAATGGCACGAGTGAATTCTGGTCAACAGCACAACCTGGCAATCGCCGACTCGGTGGAGCTCGCTGGGGCAGTCGTCGATCTTCAATCTGTGATGGGACTCACAACTGGAGGGCCGACACTATTGGTTGGCGACTCGATGGCGTTGCCTGACACAGCAACGCCGTCGTTGCCGCCGGGTACGCCACTGGGTATCGCTGCTGCACTCCAGGACGTTTTGGCGGCCACTGGTTCTGTGAAGGCCGAGCGACGCAATGCGATCGGGTCACCGAGCTTGATGGGCGGATTTGAAACGCGCGACCCATCGGAGAAAGGAGCGTTGCCAACCTTCGGCTTTACAATTCCGCTGCCGTTGTTCAATAGAAATCAGGGCGGGATTGCAACCGCGCAGGCAGAGCTCCAGCGTGCTCGCGCCGGCTTGGCCGTAACGCGACTGGAATATCAGGCCGAAGTCAGCCATGCTGAGCGCGAAAGGTCTGCCGCCTATGCCCGCGCGGCGCGCGATCTGGCGCTCCTCGCGATCGCCAACCGCGTCGCGCAGATGTCAATCACGGCCTACCGGGCAGGCGCTATGTCCCTGCCCAATGTTTTTGAAGCGCAGAGAAATGCTCGCGATATTCTCCGCCAGTACATAGACGATATCTCGGCCGCCCTCGTCGCCGGCGCGACGCTCCGACTACTGACGCTCACTACCTCGAACTGAACAACATGCAATTCGGCAGATCGGTCAGATTCCGCGCTCTCGCGCTGATAGGCATCGCTACCCTCGCCGTCGGATGCAAGAAAGACGATCCGGCGGCTGACGAAGAAGCGGAGGGTCCAACAGCCGTGAGCGTCAGGACGATCGTCGTTACCGCTCAGCCTTACACGGAAACCGTTGGCGCCCTCGGCGTAGTTGCGGCGCGCGCGGGACACATCGCGTCTTTGAGCGCTCCTGCGCCCGCCAGAATTGCGCAGGTTCTCGTCTCGAAAGGCCAGCGAGTCGGTGTCGGAACGCGGCTCGTTGTCTTCGAGCAAACGCCATTCATCGCCGCCTTGAATGCGGCCGAGGCGGCCCTCAACACCGCGCAGCGGGCGTACGATCGAGCAAAGACTCTTGCCGATGCCGGGATCATTCCGCGCAAGGATTTCGAGAGCGCATCGTCCGATCTTGCCAAATCGCGAAACGAAATGAGTCTTGCGCGACGAGCGGCCCAGCTTTCGGTCCTGCGGTCGCCCATCAGCGGAGTAGTGACGGAGATGGCGGCAGTACTCGGAGCCTCCGCTGATGTGAATCAACCGCTTGTTGAGATCGCGGATCCCACTGAGCTCGACATCGTGCTAGGTACGACACCAGCTCTTGCGGGTAGGGTTCGTCCGGGGAACAACGTGCAACTTCGCGCTGGACAGAATGCCAGTGGCGAGTCTTTAGGCGTCGGCATTGTAAAGGATGTCGCTGCAGAAGTCGATTCAACCGCTCGCAACGTCGAGATTCGCGCCTCGCTGCCGACAGCCAGTCGTCCGCTTCGCATCGGTGAGACTGTGTACGGTGATATCGAGGTCGGTACCCGCGCGAACTCGATTGCAATTCCCATTGAAGCGATCATCCCCGATGGCGATCAGTTCAAGGTATTCGTCGTCGATGCGAAGAACATCGCCCACGCACGCGCGGTCACCGTTGGCGCAAAGGACACCAGGGAAGCCGAGATTCTGAAGGGCGTTTCTCCGGGCGAGAGAGTTGTAACGTTTGGAGCCTACGGACTAGACGACGGAGTCACGGTAGTTCTGGCGAAGCAATGACCGAGCGTGGCGGGTTGTTCTCGCTGCTGTCGGATCAGCGACGGTTCATTTACCTGGCGATCGCGCTTCTCAGCGCGGCAGGAATCTGGGCGGCACTTCGCCTGCCTTCCGCGATTTACCCCGAACTCGCGTTTCCTCGCATCACTGTCGTTGTTCAGGGCTCCGCGCTTGGTGCGCGGCAGGTAGTCTTCGCCATCACCCGGCCGATTGAGGAAGCAGTCAGCATTGTCCCCGGTGTCACGCTCGTAAAATCCCGATCGATTCGCGGAGCAAGCGAGATCAATGTGACGTTCGCGCCAGACGCAGACATGGCGCTCGCCCTTCAACAGACTCAGGCCCGGGTTAACCAGATTCGCGGTGACCTTCCGGTAGGCGTGGACGTGGAAGTCGAACGATTGTCGCCATCGCTCTTCCCGGTGTTGTCCTACAACCTGGAAGGTGGAAGTCCCACCGCACTCTACGACATCGCAGCTTATCAGATAAAGCCGCTGATCTCCCGCGTCCCCGGTGTGGGTCGCGTTGACGTTCAGGGAAGCGATGTCCGCGAGATAGAAGTCGTCGCGGATCCTGCGCGCCTGGCCGCGCAGAGCATGACGTACGACGACCTTGCCAACGCCATCAGGCAGTCGATCAGTGTGTCCGCCGTCGGCCGCGTTCCACAGAACTACCGGCAGTACCTTATCGTCACCGCGAATGAAGCGCGTTCCGCTGACGATATCGCCAACATCGTCGTCGGCCACGGACTGCGTGTTGGCGATCTGGCGAATGTCACGGTTGGTACCGAAGATCACACGCTGATCATTGCCGGCGACGGAAAACCGGCGGCCTTGCTGAACATCACTCGTCAGGCTGGCGGCAATAGCGTTGCGATAGCCGACAGCGTCGCGAAAATAGCTGAGTCGGTCAGGCGAACCCTTCCCGGCGGTGTCCGCTTCAAGCCGGTGTACGATCAGGCGGCGCTGGTCCGCGACGCCGTGAGCTCGGTGCGGGATGCCATGCTGATCGGAGCTCTGCTCGCCATTTTGATCCTGCTCTTGTTCCTGCGGCAACTGCGGATCACAGCAATCAGCGCGTCGGTCATACCGCTGACGCTCGCAATTACAGTTTTCGTGATGTCGCTCATTCATCAGAGCTTTAACCTGATGACGCTTGGCGCAATGGCCATCGCGATAGGACTCGTCATCGATGACGCCGTTGTCGTGACGGAAAACATCGTTCGACATCTACGGATCCAGTCTGATCGAAAATCGGCCGTTCGCGCTGCGGTTCAGGAGCTCGTTTGGCCGGTCACCACGTCAACTATCACGACTGTCGTCGTGTTTCTGCCGCTCCGGCTGCTAAAGGGTGTCGTCGGTCAGTTTTTTTCAGCACTTTCGATAACCCTGACGATAGCGGTACTCGTGTCGCTCGTTCTTGCTCTCACGATCATTCCGCTATTGGCCGAAGAGTTCCTCGGCGAGGCTGACGCAGACGATCAATCCGCGCACAAATCACGTGAGGGCATCGCTGGCTTGATGGACAAGATTGGAACCGTGCTCGACAACCTCTCCGACAAATACGAATCGTCGCTCGCCCGAACCATTCCGAAGGTACGGATTGTCATTGGCATCGCGGTCGCTCTGCTGGTCGTAGGGTACCTCGGCAATCGGTTTGTCGGGAGTGGTTTCCT
>JBDSBT010000109.1:0-9531 GCA_039921425.1 Gemmatimonadaceae bacterium
TGGATGTGCCGGTACGCAGCCACATGACACCGCTCACGGACGACCAGGTCGCCCGCATCAGAGCGCGGTGGGAGCGCGAGAAGAGAGCTCGGGCTACTGCTCCGGCCGCGGCTCCGACCCGCCGTCGGCGCGGTGCGGCGCCGGCAGTAGAAGCACCACCTCCAGCTCCTGAGCCAACTGCCGACGCAGCGGGCCGTCGTCGCCGTCGTGTCGTTGAGACGCCGGCCCCGGTTGCCGCTGATGAAACAGCGGAGCTCCTAGCGGGCTCTCCGTCGGTCGCAGATGTAAGCACGCCGGAGCTGGCACCAGCACCGTCAAAGCGACGCACGCCGCCTTTGCCGACTGCGGAGCAGGAAGGTGCATCCGAAGAACCGTCCGCACCCGAGTCGGCAGCTCCGGCAGCGCCAATCGATCACGGAGACGAAGGTTCAGCGCCGGCACCGCCGCGTCCCGTCGCACCGCGTCCGCAGGCTGTCCCGTTTTCACCGCCGCCGCAAACCACGCACTCAACGCACTCAACGCATTCGCAACAGTCCAGCGGGCCGAGTGCGCCGGACCGGCCGCGTCCGCGCCCAATCGTTCCTGGTGCACCGCGTCCGCGACCAGTCGCGACAGGTACACCCTTCGCGCCTCCGCGCCCCGTTGCATCGGCAGCGCCTGGTGCCGGCTCAGCATCGGGCTTCGCTGGACCGCGTCGCGATGACCGCCCCCGTCCAGGCGGGGCTGGAGACGACCGCGCACGCCGCGGCAAGAAGGGCAAGCGCGGATCAGTAGACCAGGAAGCAGTATCGTCGAGCATTTCAAAGACGATGACAGCCCTGCGTGGCCCAGCACCACGTCGTGGCGGAGCTCGTCGCGCCGACGATGCGTCGTATCGCGAAGAGGTCGAGGCGCAGCGCGTCGCAGCAGTCGAGCGCGAGAAAAAAACCGTTCGCGTCAACGAGTTCATTACGGTCTCGGAGCTTGCCGGCATTCTCAAGATTCCAGCGACGCAGATCGTCGGGTTCGCGTTCAAGAACCTCGGCCTCATGATTACCATCAATCAGCGACTCGACTTCGACCAGATCGAGCTCATCGCTGGTGAATTCGGTTTCCAGGCCGTAAAGGAAGAGGAATACACGGCGGGTCTCGAAGAGGCAGTAATTACTGACTCTCCGGAAGAGCTGGAGTCGCGTCCGCCGGTTGTCACGATCATGGGTCACGTTGACCATGGCAAGACGTCGCTCCTCGATTACATCAGAAAGGCAAACGTCGTTGCGGGCGAGTCTGGCGGCATCACGCAGCACATCGGTGCATACAACGTTGCGCTCCCGAGTGACAAGCACATCACTTTCCTCGACACGCCTGGCCACGAAGCATTTACGGCCATGCGCGCGCGCGGTGCGCAGGTAACGGACATTGTTGTCCTCGTCGTCGCAGCTGACGATCAGGTGATGCCGCAGACCATCGAAGCCATCTCGCACGCGAAGAACGCCGGCGTTCCGATGATCGTCGCCATCAACAAGATCGATCTGCCATCGGCAGATCCCGGCAAGGTGAAGCAGGACCTGCTCCAGCACGGCGTCGTGCTCGAGGAGTTCGGTGGAACCACCCTCTCGAGCGAGATCTCCGCAAAGAAGGGTACCGGCGTTGACACACTGCTCGAGCAGATTCTCCTCCAGGCGGAAATTCTCGACCTGAAGGCGAATCCGAACCGGCGCGCGGTTGGGGCCGTTGTCGAAGCACAGCTCGATCCGGGCAAGGGACCGGTCGCAACGGTCCTCGTCTCGGCCGGTACGCTCAAAGTCGGCGACGATTTCATCTGCGGAATGTTCTCGGGCCGCGTTCGCGCATTGCTCGACGAGCGCGGTAAGGTCGTAAAGTCGGCTGGTCCTGCAATTCCGGTTCAGATCCTCGGTATCGGTGGAGTACCGATGGCTGGTGACCAATTCGTCGTTGTCGAAGACGCCATGGAGTCACGCGAAATTGCGCAGACTCGTCAACGACTCGATCGCGAAGCGAAGAGCCGTCGCACCACCAAGAGCATCGTATCCCTCGAAGACTTCATGAACGCGTCGGCTGCCGGTGAAAAGCGCACGCTTCGCATCGTTATCAAGGCCGATCAGGGCGGTCCGGCAGAAGCGCTCGCCGATGCGCTCGGACAATTGTCGCATGACGAAGTCTCGGTGGACGTCATCCACCGCGGCGTCGGATCCATCACCGAGAGCGACATCCTGCTTGCGAGAGCGTCTGGTGCTATCATCGTCGGCTTCCACGTGCGGCCTGACAACAACGCCCGAGCCGCTGCAGAGCGCGAAGGCGTCGACATCAAGTTGTACAAGGTCATCTACGAGGCGGTCGAAGACGTGCGGTCGGCCCTCGAAGGAATGCTTCGTCCCGAAGAGCGTGAAGTCGTACTCGGCGAGGCCGAGGTGCGCGAGACGTTCAAGGTTCCAAAGCTCGGCCTCATCGCCGGCTGCTCGGTTCGAAGCGGACTCATCGTTCGCGCGGGCCGTGCGCGAGTCATTCGCGACAGCGTTGAGATTTACGACGGAAACATCGGATCGCTACGCCGCTTCAAGGACGACGTGAAGGAAGTCCGCGAAGGCTTCGAGTGCGGTATCGGAATCGAAAACTTTAACGACATCAAGGTAAGCGACGTGATCGAGTGCTATCGCAAGGAGCAGGTTGCGCGCACCCTGACTTCAAATGCCACAGCGTAACAATCGCCGCTCGGATCGCGTTGCCGAAGCGATCCGGGAAGAAGTGGCGACGTTCATCGGGAGCTCGGCAAAGGACCCGCGCCTCCTGGGGTTCGTCACTGTAACAGGTGTCGAGCTCACGAATGACCTCCGTCACGCAAAAGTTTTCGTCAGCGTGATGGGAAGCGACTCGGAGAAGCAGGCGACGTTCGAGGGGCTTGCGAGCACGGCATCGCACCTGAGGTCGCGTGTCGCTCGTGCTCTCCAGCTTCGCGTTGCTCCCGAATTTCAGTTCAAGGAAGACGACAGCGTCGCCCGTGCTGCTCGGATCGAATCCCTGCTCGCCGGGATCAAGGCTGAATCACCGGCTGCTACGGCGGCAGATACGTCTTCGCCAGACAGCAACGGCGAAGAATCAGCCAGCTGAAGGCGCGCGAGAGTGTCCGCGCGGCCTGATGGTCTGTTGCTGGTGGACAAGCCCCCCGGCGTAACTTCGCACGACGTTGTTCAACTCGTGCGCCGCGCGTACGGCGAGCGAAGCATCGGTCATCTGGGAACGCTCGATCCGTTCGCTACTGGTTTGCTCGTGCTGCTGATCGGTCACTCCACGCGTCTCGCAACTTTCATCGACACGGAGCCCAAGGTTTACGAGGCGACGTTCCGGTTTGGACACGAGACGGACACCGACGATTGCACCGGCACCGTAACAAACGAAGCCAACCCTCCCTCGGCAGATGCAATTCACAAGGCGATTCCGGCTTTGACCGGAAGAATAAGTCAGATGCCACCGGCGTATTCGGCCAAGTCAGTTGATGGCGTTCGCGCTTACGATGCCGCGCGCCGAGGCGATGCAATCGATCTCAAGCCAGTGGACGTTGAAGTGAAAAGCTGGGACATCACAGCCGAGCGCGAGTCGGAAATTGACGTGACGATCACCTGTGGTACCGGCACTTACATCCGTGCACTCGCGAGAGATCTTGGCCGCGCCACTGGGAGTGCGGCGCATCTCTCCGGCCTGCGCCGGGTGCGAAGCGGCGTGTTCGACGTTCGCGACGCGTCCACGTTCGACCAGATATGCTCTGCCCGCCCCGTTCTTCGAAAGCTGTCTGTCGTGGCGTCCGATGTTTGAACGGACATGATTGTTTCGGGTGAGTCCGGCCTTCCTCCAACAGTAGCGGGAACGGTTGTCACGGTAGGCACGTTCGATGGAGTGCACCTTGGACACATCGATGTCATTCGGCGGCTGGTGGAGAAGGCGAAGTCGGTCGGCGCTCCGAGCCTTCTCTTGAACTTTGATCCGCATCCTCTCGAAGTCGTGAACCCGGCAGCCGCTCCACTTCTGCTTACAACCACCGAAGAGAAGCTCGAGGTGATAGCCGAGACGGGGGTCGACTACTTCGCGATCATGCCATTCACCCACGACCTTGCCTCGTACGGAGCCGAAGAGTTCGTGGAGATCATTCTCAGGCGTCGTTTCCGGATGCAGGAACTACTGATCGGATACGACCACGGGTTCGGGCATCGCAGGGCGGGGAACGTAGCGGTGTTAAAGGAGCTCGGCGAGCGCGACGGGTTCCCGGTGGACGTCGTGGATGCCGTCTCGGCTGGAGACGGACAGCATGTTTCGTCGACGTCGATCAGGCGGGCCGTGGCGGGTGGAGACCTGGATCGAGCAGCGCTGGGCCTCGGCCGCCGCTATTCGGTTTCGGGAACCGTCGTCGCTGGCAATTCACGCGGCCGACGGCTCGGCTTCGCCACGATCAACCTCGCGACCCCCTCGCCGCGGAAGCTCCTGCCCCCGGAAGGTGTCTACGCTGTGGTGGTGCAAACACCGGCGGGTCAATTTGGTGGAATGATGAATCTTGGGCCGAGGCCGACCTTCGGCGACTCGACTTCATCCATTGAAGCGCACCTGTTTGACGTCGATCGCGATTTCTACGGGAACCGCGTTCGAATCGACTTCGTTTCGTTTCTTCGCGAGACAAGGAAATTTCGCGGACCTGATGAGCTCGTTTCGCAACTCGGAACGGACCGTGAAAACGCTCTTAGTTCTTTGACTCCCTTCACTCGTCCCGTTAACCTTAAAGGCTCTACGGGAACATCCCATTTTACCCCTTCAGTCGCATGACTCTGAAGTATCGTATTCTGATCATTCTAGCATTGATCGTCGCCTCTGTTGCGGCGCTCTTTCCCCGTACGGTTACCGAGCGTGTCAAGCGCGGTGACGGTTTTGCCTACGACACCGTCAGGCGCGTCCCGCTGAAGCGTGGACTCGACCTCCAGGGCGGCATGCACCTGGCGCTCGAGGTCGATGAGTCAAAGGGTGTCGTTCCCAAGAAGTCGGAAGCCATCGATCGCGCGCTGAAGGTTGTGCGCACGCGTATCGATCAGTTCGGGGTCTCCGAGCCGCTCGTGCAGAAGTCCGGTAACGACCGGATCATCGTCGAGCTTCCGGGAATTGACGATCCACTTCGCGCTCAGGAAGTCGTGCAGAAGTCGGCGTTCCTTCAGTTCCAGATCACCGACAAGACATCGGCGCTGGAAAAGGCCCTCCCCCGTCTCGACGCCGCTGTAAAGAGCCTCTCGGTTGCCACTACCCCTGGCGCAGTGACCCCAAAGCCTGATTCGGCGGCTTCGTCCACGGCCGGCGTCGCCGGACTGTTCACCAAGGATACGTCGAAAAAGCCGGCTACAGATTCGGCCATGACAGATACGGCTGTCACCCCTACTTCCGGCGGATTCTCAAAGCTGCTCCAGCAGGGACAGATGCCCGGCGAGTACTTCATCGCTGACACAGACGTCCCGACTCTCGAGAGTTATCTCTCGAGGCCCGAGGTTCAGGCGGCGCTTCCTCCCGGAAAAGTCATTCGATTCGGCAGCGATTCGGCAACCGTCGGAAACAGGAACTACAGAACGATTTACGTGCTCGATCAGCGTCCAATCATCACCGGTGAGTATCTCACCGACGCGAAGCCGAACACCTCGCCGACGGAAGGAACCATCGTTGAGTTCCAGTTCAACAATGAAGGCGGTCGTCGCTTCCGGAATGAGACGTCGAAGCACATCAAGGACTTCATGGCGATTGTTCTCGATGACCGCGTGATGGGTCGCCCGCCGGTCATCAACGGAGCGATCGGCACAAGGGGCCAGATCACCATGGGCGGCAAGGATCTTCAGGCCGCCTCGGATCTCGCGCTTGTTCTTCGCGCCGGCTCGCTTCCCGCGCCACTCAAGATCGCGGAGGTTCGTAACATCGGCGCGAGTCTTGGAAAGGACTCGGTGCAGGCGGGAATCACGGCAGGAATCATCGCTATCCTTCTCGTGATCGTGATCATGATCGGCTACTACCGGTTCTCCGGGGTACTGTCCGTCATCGGGCTTGCGGTCTACATCCTGTTCACGCTTGCAGTACTTGCCGGATTTGGCGCCGTGCTGACGCTGCCTGGCTTGGCCGGTTTCGTCTTATCGATCGGCATAGCGGTTGACGCGAACGTCCTGATTTTCGAGCGAATTAGAGAAGAGCTCGATCACGGAAAGACGGTGCGAACGGCGGTTGACGAAGGGTTCCGTCACGCCATGAGCGCGATCATCGACTCGAATGTCTCAACCGCTCTTACCGCCGCCGTTCTCTATCAGTACGGCACAGGCCCGGTTCGCGGATTCGCTGTAACACTCCTTGCCGGTATCGCTGCTTCGATGGTCACGTCGATCTTCGTTGTGCGCACCTTTTACATGATCTGGCTCAACCGCTCGCAAAGCGCACAGACCCTGAGCATCTGATGCTTCGTATTCTTCACGGCACCAATATCGATTTCATCCGCTGGTGGAAGTGGGCAGTGGGAATTACCGCTGCTTTCATTATCCTAGGACTCGGCTCGCTCGCCTTTAAGGGCGTCAATTACAGCATCGAGTTCACCGGCGGAACGCTCATGCAGCTCCAGTTCGCCAAGCCGGTGGACGTGGGCGCGCTCCGTTCGTCACTCGATCAGGCAGGTATCACGGGCGCAGAGATTCAGCAGTTCGGAAACACTCGTGAGTACACGGTGCGCGCGCAGGAAGCGGAGCAGCGCGGTGCAGCCACGTCGGGCGCCGAGTCTGTATCCAAGAAGATTCAAAACGTGCTCGTCCAGAAGTATGGCGCGAACGAGGTCAAGGTTATCCGAACGGAGGCAGTCGGGCCGCGAGTCGGTGACGAGCTTCGTCGCGATGCGATCATCGCAATGCTGCTCTCTTTCCTGGTGACGACCGTGTATCTCGCCATTCGGTTCGAGTGGCGCTTCGGCGTTGCGGCGCTCATCGCCACGAGTCACGACGTGCTCACGACTCTCGCATTCCTCAAGCTGCTCCACCTTGAGGTGTCACTGACCGTCGTCGCGGCAATTCTGACCGTGATCGGGTACTCACTGAATGACACGATCATCATCTTCGACCGTGTGCGCGAGAACCTTCGCAAGGGCCGCAAGGAGCCGCTCTACGACACGCTCAACCGCTCGATCAACGAGACCCTGCCGCGGTCTATCCTGACTCACGCAACGGCTTTCGCCGCCACTCTGGCGCTTCTGTTCTTCGCGGGGGAAGTAATCAGGCCGTTCGCCTGGGTGATGGCGTTCGGTATCTTTACCGGAACTTTCAGCTCGATTTACGTCGCAAGCCCGGTATTGCTTTGGATCGAGAGAAGATGGCCGCGGAAGCTCGGTATGTCGAAAGGTTCGCAGACAGCCACGCGCACCTCGCCGACCCGGCGTTCGCCGGCGACCGCGACGAGGTAATATCGCGAGCACGGATCAGCGGAGCTGATGCGATCGTCTGCATCGGATCCGGTAGCGGCGCCGGGGATGTCCTCGGCGCCGCTCGTGCGTCGTTGGGCGTAGCTTCTGCCTTTCCAGGTTTCGTGTGGTTCACGGCCGGGGTGCATCCTCACGACGCAGAAGGATTTGATTCGCCCCGCGATGTCGCCGAATTAAGGATGCTGGCAAACGCCGGAGCCGTGGGAATCGGCGAATGTGGCCTGGACTATCACTACGACAATTCGCCCCGCCGCGAACAACGTCGCGCGTTTGCTGAGCAGCTCTCCCTTGCGGGCGAACTCGGTCTTCCGGTTGTCGTCCACACACGGGACGCAGAGAGCGACACACGCGCCATGGTATCCGAGGCGGCAAGCACGGGTGTTGTGGGAGTTCTACATTGCTATACGGGAACTCACGACCTTGCACGCGCTGCCATCGAGGTCGGATGGTACGTCTCTTTCAGCGGAATCGTCACTTTCAAGAACTGGAAGGACGATGAGCTCATTAAGCTGGTTCCGAGGGACCGATTGCTCACCGAATCCGACGCACCCTATCTCGCGCCGGTACCGAATCGCGGAAAGAGAAACGAGCCCGCGTGGGTTGCCCACACGGTTGCTCGCCTTGCCATCGCTCGTGGCGACGACGCGAAGTCACTGGGCGTGACCATGGCGGACAACGCGCGGCGGCTTTTCAAACTGGCGTGACCGAACGATATGCGAGTAAGATTGCGCGGGTTCACATTCTTGGCATGGAGAGGTTAGCGTGGAGCACGTAAAGACTGACAAGGCACCAGCGGCGATTGGACCCTATTCACAAGGAATCATCGCCAACGGTTTTTTCTTTTCGGCGGGGCAAATCGCACTCGATCCGTCCACAGGTCAAATGGTCGAAAGCGATATCGCGAAACAGACTGAGAAAGTGATGGAGAATCTCGCAGCGGTTCTCAGCGCGGCTGGCTTGGCCTGGGGAGACGTCGTTCGAACCACGGTGTATCTCCACGACATGGCGCATTTTCCGACCGTCAACGAGATCTACGGCCGTCACATTGCCGACGCGCGGCCCGCGCGTTCGACGGTACAGGTCACCGCGTTGCCACGCGGGAGTCTCGTCGAGATTGATCTCATTGCTGCAGTCAGGTAGGTCATCATACAGGAGAAGACAATGAACAGCACATCGAAAACGCGCGAAGAACTCTTCCGTCTCACCGCGTTCGCACGATGTGCTGGTTGAGCGTCAAAGATGGGTCCGGGTGACCTGTCAGAGGTGCTCGCCGCATTGCCATCGTCGAACGATCCGCGCCTCCTCGTAGGCCGGGAGACTTTCGACGATGCCGGGGTGTATCTGTTGTCTGACGAGATTGCTCTCGTTCAGACGGTCGATTTCTTCGCGCCCATCGTCGACGACCCATACGACTTCGGACAGATCGCAGCAGCGAACGCGTTATCGGACGTGTACGCGATGGGAGGTCAGCCGTTGACAGCGATGAACATCGTCGCGTTTCCGACTGGAGAGCTTCCGCTCTCGGTGCTCACGGCGATCCTCCGCGGAGGACAGGACAAGGTTCACGAAGCAGGTGCTCACATCGTCGGCGGCCACTCCATCACCGATACCGAGCTCAAGTACGGCTTGTCAGTTACCGGGCGAGCGCATCCATCATTCCTGTTGACGAACGCCGCCGCCAAGCCAGGCGACCGTCTCGTGTTGACCAAGCCGATTGGCAATGGGGTTCTCGCGACCGCGTTAAAAAGGGCATCGGCCGGCGAAGAGAAGTTTGCTCACATCATGACCGAGACCGTTGTCGCTGTGATGATGTCGGGAATGAGGGCACTAAACGGTGCGGCAAGTCGCGCGGCGCTGGCTGCGGGTGTTCAGTGCGCCACCGATGTCACCGGGTTCGGTTTGCTCGGTCACGCATCGCACATATCGAGCGCAAGCGATGTCACGCTGCGAATCCAGGCTGCATCGGTGCCGATCCTCCCGGGAGTGATGGAAGCGTGGACAGCAGGGGCGTCGAGCGATGGTTTGAGAAGGAACGCTGCCTACGTCGATCCGATGGTCAGATG
>JBDSBT010000110.1:0-12832 GCA_039921425.1 Gemmatimonadaceae bacterium
CAAGGTAAAGTGGTTCAACGATGCAAAGGGTTTTGGCTTCATCACCCCTGACAACGGCCAGAAAGACTGCTTCGTGCACTACAGCGCGATCTCCGGAAACGGATTCAAGTCTCTCGCCGAAGGCGACACGGTGGAGTTCGACATCGTCGAAGGGCAAAAGGGTCCTGCCGCCGAGAACGTCATGAAGAGCAGCTAAGGCGCGGGTTGCGCCGGACTAGGAAATGGGACGCCGAGAGGCGTCCCATTTTCATTTCAGCCGAGGCCGTCCTCGTCTGGGAACGGGGATAACTTCGACAGCCTGAGCCAGCCGCTCGCTTACGTACCGCGTTGTTGCGTCGATGTCTATCGAAAGGGAGGCGAAGGGAAAGATGCCGATGCGAGAGGTGCCGATGCGAGAGGTGCCGATGCGAGAGGTGCCGTCCTGAGTTGTAATTTGATCGGCTAGTCGAAGGGCCTCTGATAATGGGAGACCCAGACTTTTGTTGAGTTCCGTCGCGATGTGCAGGCTGACGACGGACTTGGGGGTTAATCGGCGGCTTACTCCCTGCCCTTTTTTAACCACTCCGGGCACCCGACACCTCGAAATGGCGTTGTCGACCCACTTTGGTGGAACGCCAAGTGCAAGTGCGACAGCGGCAACGGTGTACGATCGCATTTATTATCCTAGTTAATTAGGATAATAAATGCGACTATGAAATGCGCCCTTTTTGCAACTTTCTGCCAACTGTGAGGTATCCCTTCCCACACGACAGTTCTGACTCTATTAACTCGGCACATTTCGCAGGAGCATCAACTCACATGAAACGTCTTTATTCAACCATTCTCGTCCTCGCCGCCATCGCGGCCACGGCGTCATCAGCACCAGCTCAATCCACCAAGCCCGTAAGTCTCGGCATCTCGGTCGGAGCGGCGATCCCCGTAAGCGACCTCGCGAACGACTACAGCACTGGATACAACGGAACTATCTCGCTCGGCTTCAACTCAACCGGATCACCGCTTGGCCTACGAATCGACGGCATGTACAACAGCATGAGTCCCAAGAGTGGCGTCGATCTGCCCGACATAAAGATCAGCTCGGCCAATGCGAACCTGGTTTATGCCCTGCCAGGAACGGGAATTCGCCCGTATTTGATCGGCGGCGCCGGCGTTTACGGGCTAAAGAGCGACTTCAACGGCTCCAGCACCCTAACGAAACTCGGTCTGAATGGTGGAATTGGCGCGTCATTCCCGCTAAGCAGCTTCAACACTTTCGTAGAAGCGCGCTACCATCATGTTTTCTCCGACAACGTCGCAACGCAGTTCATCCCGGTCACGTTCGGAATAAGCTTCTAGCAAGAAAACGACGCCGGGGTCTCCCGGCGTCGTTTCCGTTAATGCGGTTAGATAATAATCTATGTAGGACCGACGTGCAGTTGATTGCCGCGGGGAGTTTCGCGCGATGGGCGGACGGCAGCGATGGCTGCCTCCATTTGAGCACGCACCGCATCTGGGCCAGTTCCACCCTCCACTCCACGTCGTCCGACAGACTGGCGTGCGTCCAGCCAATCGCGAACGTCATTGCCGAACTGAGCATGCGCTTTTGTGAACACGTCATGCGGCAGTTCCGTCAATTCGCATCCGCGTTTTTCACCTTCGCGAATGACGTTGCCGACGGCTTCGTGCGCGTCTCTGAATGTCGAGCCTTTACCAACGAGATAATCAGCGAGATCTGTTGCCATCATCGTGCTGGATAACGCGGCAGTCATGCGGGCACGATCGAAGGTGATCTCGGCCAGCGTTCCGGCGACGGCTGGCAAAACGAGAAGCATCAAATCGACCGCGCCGAAAAGCGCACGCTTATCGTCCTGAAGGTCCTTGTTGTAACCGCTCGGCAATCCTTTCAACGTCGCAAGAAGTGCCGTCAAGTCGCCGAGAGTGCGAGCGCCAGATGCGCGAGCGAGCTCCAGCGCATCTGGATTTCTTTTTTGAGGCATCATGCTCGAGCCGGTGGTGAACGCCTCACCGAATTTCGCAAAGCCGAACTCACTCGAGCCGTACAGGATCAAATCTTCAGACAAGCGCGACAGGTGTGCGCCGAGCATCGCGACAGTAAAGAGCATCTCAGCGACAAAATCACGATCGCCGACAGCGTCGATGCTGTTTGGAGAAAGGGAAGTGAAGCCGAGGCTTCCCTGAAGAAGGGTGCGTGAGATGGGGTATGCTGAACCAGCAATGGCGCCGGAGCCAAGCGGAAGTACCGCGGTGGAGCGAGCGACGTTTGCAATGCGCGCACGATCCCGCTCGAGCGGCCAGAAATGCGACAGCATCCAATGGGCGCCCGACACCGGCTGAGCGCGCTGTAGGTGCGTATACGCTGGCATGAGGTCAAGCTCCAGCGACTTTGCCTGGTCGATCATCACCTGCTGAAGCGTGCGAACTCTTTTATCGAGCTCACCCGCGATTTCCATGGTCCAGAGCCTGGTGGCGGTTGCGACCTGGTCGTTGCGGCTGCGGCCGGTATGAAGTTTTGAGGCGACATCGCCGATTTCGTCATGCAGCATGCGATCAATCATCGTATGCACGTCTTCGTCGGAGGGCTCGGGCTGAGCTCCCCCGTTCAGTTTATCGCCAACTCTCGACAGACCCTGCTCGATGATCGTGCTCTCCTCGAGAGTGAGCACACCGGCTCCCCACAGCGCCATCGCCCACGCTTGTGACAGACGGACGTCGTGCGGCCACAGCCGATAGTCTATGCCGATGGAGCGATTGAGTGCATCAAGTGCAGCTGCCGTGGGAACGGAAAATCTTCCGCCCCACAGCTTATGCGAGCGCTGCTCGCCGGCCATCTATTTCAATCCTGCCACGAGGCGGCAAGTACAGGCGCATCCTCCGCCGGCGTAACCGGCGCGACTGCCTTTGCTGCCAGCTCGCGATCGCGAATCGCGCGAACGCGATCGGGAAGGGAATACAACCGGATGAAACCTGCTGCATCGCTCTGCTCGTAGACATCGTCCTCGCCAAAGGTGACAAAGCGTTCGTCATAGAGAGCGTATTCGCTCGCTCTGCCGACAACGGAAACATTGCCCTTGTACAGCTTGAGCGTGACACCGCCGGTGACGCGCTCCTGTGTGACGTTCACGAAAGCGTCGTATGCTTCACGCTCAGTGGTCCACCAACGGCCCTCGTACACAAGGTCGGCATATCGCGGGGCGATGAGATCTTTCGCTGCGAGGGTGCGCCGGTCGAGAATTAGCTGTTCGAGCTCGCTGTGCGCGATATACAGAAGTGTTCCGCCAGGCGTTTCGTAAACACCACGCGATTTCATTCCCACCAGCCTGTCTTCAACGAGGTCAATTCGGCCAACACCATGTTTGCCGGCGATCGCGTTGAGCTTCGTGAGAATCGAGACGGCGTCGAGGAAAATCCCGTTGACAGCGACCGGCGTACCCTGGTTGAAGCCGATAGTGACTTCCTCGGGCTTGTTGGGCGCATTCTCAGGAGAAGCCGTCAGCATGAACAGGTCTGCTGGTGGCGCCTGAGAGGGATCCTCGAGCACGCCGCCTTCGTGCGAGATGTGCCAGATGTTGCGATCGCGCGAGTAAATCTTTTCGCGCGAGGCCGTGACTGGAACGTTGTGCTTCGCTGCGTAGTCGAGCGCGTCCTCGCGACTTTTGATATCCCACTCACGCCACGGAGCGATCACGGGAAGGTCAGGT
This sequence comes from Gemmatimonadaceae bacterium, assembly GCA_039921425.1. Lineage (GTDB taxonomy): Bacteria > Gemmatimonadota > Gemmatimonadetes > Gemmatimonadales > Gemmatimonadaceae > UBA4720. Next base: position 3,696 of record JBDSBT010000110.1, read on the forward strand.
GCGAACGCGGCATACGTCAGCTCGAAGCGGACCTGATCGTTTCCCTTTCCTGTGCATCCGTGTGCAAGTGCATCGGCTCCGACTCGGCGAGCGACTTCGACCTGTCGCCGAGCGATGAGGGGCCGGCCCATGGATGTGCCGAGTAGATACTTGCGGCCGTAAATGGCGCCGGCGCGGAGCGTCGGCCAGATGAAATCCTGAACGAACTCTTGCCGAAGGTCTTCGATGTAGCATTCGTCGGCGCCGGAGGCGATAGCCTTTGCGCGAACCCCTTCAAGTTCGTCGCCTTGCCCAATGTCGCCGGCGACGCAAACAATGCGTGCACCACCGTAGTGCTCCTTGAGCCAGGGAACGATGATTGATGTATCGAGACCGCCGGAATAGGCGAGGGCGATGGTTTTGGTCATAAGTCTCCTAAATAACTATTCATTCCTATCGTATATTTAATCACCCACTACATTAGCGTCAACATTTTCGGGTCGCGGCCCTCGCCCTCTCGTAAGGGGAGTGATAATCTGACGGCAGGAGGAACAAGAATGGCAAACAAAAGAGAGCGCCAATCCGCGATTCTGGAAGTGGTGGAGGCCAGGGCCGTAAGCAGCCAGGAGGACCTGAGAAAGCTCCTGCTGCACAGGGGATGGGACGTCACGCAAGCTACGTTATCGCGAGATCTCCGGGAGCTTCGGCTGGCTCGTGTTCCAACGCCCGAGGGCGCCCGCTACGCCGTGACCGACGGTACCATTGAGGAGAGCAGGGCGGCGCTGGAGACGCTGCTTCCGCAGCTCTTTCTGCGTGTGGATGGCGTGAGTGAGATGATAGTGCTCCGAACGGTTCCCGGTGGTGCCCAGCCAATCGCCGCAGCGCTCGACGGGGAGGCCTGGCCTGACATTCTCGGCACCATTGGGGGTGACGATACGATTCTCATAGTGTGCCGGTCGGGGCTTGCTAGGGATCGGGTGGTGAGAAGGCTCAAGTCTCTTGCCGGGGAGCCGCACTAGCCTCTTCAAGGGGATTTCCCCGCGATTGACGTACCGTCATTGCAATGTTATGCATTATTTATGCATAAATTTCCGGTCGGCGTCCTTGGTGCCAGCGGATACGCTGGCCGAGAGCTGGTTGGGCTAATCGAGGGTCATCCGTCAATGGAGCTCGCTTTCGCGAGCGCGAACGGGCAGCGTGGCCAATCGATGAGATCGGGAAAGCGCGACGTCACCTTCATTGCAGCGGACGAAGCTGCGTTAGGGGACGCCGCGCTCGTGATGAGCGCCCTTCCGCACGGCACTTCGCTTGAATGGGTCGAAAAGGCTAGAGCCGTCGGTGCAAAGGTGGTCGACCTTTCGTCGGACCTGCGGATAGGGAACGGGAGGTCTGATGTTCCATATGGTCTTACGGAGCTCAAAAGAGACGAGGTGGCAGGCGCCGATCTCGTTGCCAATCCAGGTTGTTATCCAACTGCGATCCTTCTCGCATTGGCCCCCCTTGCAACGCGCGGCCTGCTCGAGCACTCCTCGACCATATCAGTCAGCGCCGCGAGCGGAGTGACAGGTGCCGGGTTCACTCCACGTCCCGACCTCCTCTTCGCGGAAATCAGCGAGGATTTCCGGGCTTATGGCGTCGGGAATGCCCACCGGCATCTCGCTGAAATGCGTGCTCTCCTGGAAGAGCTCGGAACAGAAAACGATCTGGTCTTCACTCCTCATCTTCTTCCGGTTGCGCGGGGAATTCTTGCGACGATCGTCGTAAGGCTGGAGAAGGAAATTGCTTCGCCACTCAGTCTGTGGCAGGAGAGCTACGCAAACGAGGCGTTCATTGAAGTGAGTACGACGACCCCAGCGGTCCGTGACGTAGTGAGGCGGAATACCGTGAAGATATCGGCGGTGAAGGCAGAAGGAACACGTCACCCGACACTCATCATTACCTCCGCAATCGATAATCTCACAAAGGGCGCAGCTGGTCAGGCAATTCAGAATGCCAACCTGATGCTGGGTCTGGAAGAAACCGCGGGACTTCCGGCCTGATGATTGTCGTGAAGATAGGCGGACGAGTCCAGTCGGACCCGAGTCTCATTTCGGCTCTCGGCGCATGGTGGCGAAAGATACCTGGCGCGCTTGCGATCGTGCACGGCGGCGGAGACGAAGTATCCCAGATGCAGAAACGACTGGGACGGGAGCCGTCGTTCGTCAACGGACGTCGAATCACGTCGGAAGAAGACGTGGACCTTGTGCGTATGGTACTGTCGGGAACGGCGAACAAGAGGCTCGTCGCAGGTCTCGTTGCAGCCGGCGTTCCCGCCGTCGGAATTTCGGGTGAAGACGGCGGATTGATCGAGGCGGAGCCGATCGATTTCGCCGCGTTTGGTCATGCTGGGAACCCTGTGGGGATCCGCGCGAAACTCGTTGACACTCTCCTGGCGTCCCATTTCCTGCCGGTTATCTCGCCAGTCGCACGGGACATTCGATCAGTCAAAGGCGCTGCATTGAACGTCAATGGTGATGACGCAGCGGCGGCGCTCGCAGCCGCAATGAAAGCCGAGCTCTGGATGATCGCTGACGTCGAGGGAGTGCTCGATGCAGATCACCGAGTTCTTCATTCTCTTAACAAATCGGCAACTGACAGCCTGGTAGAGAGCGGTGTCGTGAACCGCGGCATGTATGCAAAACTCGAAGCAGGATTTACGGCGCTGGAAAGGGGAGCAACTGCAGTACGGATTGCCGGTCTCGAAGCGATTTCAAGAACTGAATCAGAATGTGGCACTCTACTAACCACGAGCATGTCATGATGAGTACTGCAGCCAAGTCTGGCAGCACCACGACGACGGAGTCGGGCACAGACATTCTGCCAACGTACAAGCGGGCTCCAATGCGATTCGTGAGTGGCGATGGGGTCGAACTGACAGACGAATCAGGGAAATCGTATCTCGATCTATCCAGCGGCATTGCAGTAAACGCACTCGGTTACGGTGATGCCGGAATTCGTGAAACGATCGAGAACGTTCTCGCATCGGGACTGATTCACGTTTCGAATCTCTACCGATCCGAGGCAGGAGAGCGGCTCGCTCACTTTCTCGTCGAAACCTCATTTGCCTCGGACGTCTTCTTTTGCAATTCAGGCGCCGAGGCAAACGAAGGTGCGTTCAAGTTCGCCCGGCGATGGGGCAGGTCGGTGGGCACGGATGCCAAGACGGGAATCGTCGCGTTGCGTGGCGGATTTCACGGACGTCTGTTCGCTTCGCTTGCTGCAACGGACCGTCCTTCGTACCGGGCCCCGTTTCGACCGCTCGCGGGGGGCATCACGATCTGCGAGCGTGATCCTCTCGAGCTCGATGTTGCGCTCGATGGTGAATGCGTAGCTGCGGTAATCGTCGAGCCCGTGCAGGGAGAGGGGGGCGTCCGCGTGATTGAGCCAGAACTCCTGAGATATCTCCGAAAAGTGACAGAAGAACGTGGCATCGCACTGATCTTTGATGAAATACAGTGCGGTCTAGGTCGTCTTGGAAAGTTTCACGCCTACGAGCGGGTCGGCGTAATACCCGACATGGTAACGATGGCCAAGCCGCTCGCGGGCGGACTTCCAATGGGCGCAATTCTCGTTGCAAAGCCGATAGCCGAAACGATCAAGCCCGGCGATCACGGAACGACGTTTGGTGGCGGGCCTCTGGTTGCTGCCGTCGCCGATCACGTTGTGCGAAGAATTGCTGACCCTGCGTTGCTCGCTGCAGTGACAGAAAACGGCGAATGGCTTGGGGAACAGCTCGCCGGAATTGCGCGGCGCAGCGGAAAGGTTCGTGCTGTACGGGGAATGGGTTACATGTGGGGAGTCGACGTCGTAGAATCTGCGGGCGATGTTGTCGCGAGAGGATGGGACGCCGGACTTCTCGTGATCACCGCCGGAGAGCACACACTGAGGCTTCTCCCTCCCCTCGTGATCGAAAGGGAAGATCTGCAGCGGGGCCTCGCCATCCTCGAAAAGATCATCCACTAGCAAGCCGCACTGAATCGCAGCGCAAAAACGAGACGACATGAACTCCGGCAAGCCAAGACTGAAAGCGTTGTGGAACGCGCTTGATGAAGCGGCGTTCGGCGCGGAGCGCATTCTCAATCTTCGCGAGCAGTTGCCGACCGCCGCGGAAGCGCGACTAAGAACCGACGCGTGGCTAAGGGCACGCCAAGTGATGAAATCTCAGGAAGTACTGATTATCACGGGTCGTGGGAATCAGAGCGTTGGTGGAGTGGGCGTCATCCGGCAGGAAATTCTGGGAATGCTTCCGTCACTTCGTCGTCGCGGTGTCGTTGAAAGCTGGAAGGAACACAATGCTGGTTCGACAATCGTGAAACTTGCGCCCATGAGCGCGCTTCTGCTGGCCGGCAAGCGACGGCGCGACGATTCAAATGCAATGCCGGCGGAGACAACTCCGGCCGCTCTGGCAGAACTGGGAACGGAGACACTGCGGCTGCTTCGGCAGCTTGCGATTCAGAACCTCGACGCGCTTGGCGTGAGTGACGTGAAGCCGTATGTCGAGCAGGAAATGCTGCGCAATTTCTCGAGTCTGGCGAGCTCAGTTACGGGAGGTGAAAACAGGGAAGAGCGATTCCGCGACGCCATTAGGCGGGCCATCGACGAAATCAGCGACTGATCAATTGCGGGACAACTACAGTGAGGTTCGGCCCGGACATTGCGAGGATCGGTCATGCCCCTTGCAAAGACCCGATGCAAATTTCAACACTATCCGGCGCTCGCTCCAGGCTAAGTGTGGATGACGCGACCACCCTCGCCGCTTACGGCGCACGCACGACATGGCCGTCAAATTTTCAGATATACCAGCGAGGGTCTGATGCTGACGGACTCTCCGTTGTTCTCAGGGGGCATGTGGTTCTAAAGAACCGCACGCGCAGCGGCCGAAGTTTCGTTCCCGCGATCGTCATTCCGGGCGAGACATTCGGAATAGAGGGGCTGAGTCCCGAGGCTGTGTACGTCACTGATGCGTACGCATCAGACGAAACGGAAACGCTTTTCATATCGAGTGCGCAGTTCCGTGCGTTCGTGCGGGAGAACCCCGGACAGGCTATACACGTGGTGGGCCAGCTGATGAGTGAGCGCGCTGCGTCGCTCGAAAAAATGCATGCGATGGCATCGCAAAATGTCGAACAGCGCCTCACCTGTGCGTTGCGCCGGCTGGCCGCGGACCGCTCGTTTCTCGGCGGCGACGGGAGCCTGAGACTCGAGCTGAAACATCATCGTCTTCTTTGCGAAATGGTTGGAGCAACGAGAGAATCGATAGCTCTCGCGCTCGGACGTCTCGTTGGGTCGGGTGTGGCAGAGCGGAAGGGGACGATTTTTCTCGTCGCGCCGAAAAGACTGGCTGACCATATTAGTGGTGACGGCGTGGAATCCGACGGTGCCTTACCGCTGGTTCGGGAGACTGCGCGACCTCAAGCGACTGGATGAATTCCGCAAAACGAACCGATTTAGTGCCCGGCGCCGAGACGATCAATTTGCAGGAGGGGAATTCGAGAGGAATTCTCCTCCTGCATGGTTTTGGGGATACGCCGCAGACGCTTCGTTTTCTTGCGCAGAAACTTCACAGCGCCGGATACGACGTAAGAGCCCCGCTGCTGCCCGGTCACGGGCGAACTATCGAGTCATTCGTCGCATCACGGCACGATGAGTGGCTGAGCTTTGCCCGACAGGAATTGGACGCGATGCGGGAGAATCACCAGACAGTGGCGCTCGCGGGACTTTCGATGGGGGGCGCTTTGACGGCGATACTCGCTGCCGAATACAAGGACGTGCCGGCGCTTGGATTGCTGGCGCCGTACATCGACATGCCCTGGACCCACAAAGTCGCGGCTGCACTCTACGGGGTCTGGGGCGCTGACCGAGTGCGAAAATCGAACAGTCCCGGCTCTATTCGGGATCCCGTCGAGCGATCGAGAAACATCGGCTACGGATTCTACAGCGCTCGCCTCCTGCATGAGCTTGCGATGATCGGGAAAGCCGCGCGAAGGGCTCTTCCCCGAATTGAGTCGCCAACGCTGATAGTTCAGTCGCGAACCGATCCGCGAATAAGATCAGGTGTAGCTGAGCGCGCGCTTGCTTCACTTGGAAGCAGCGAAAAGAAATTGATCTGGATTGAAGGAGCGGGGCACATCATCACGGTCGATTACGGCCGTGAGCAGGTTTTTCATGCAGTGCGAGACTGGATGGACTTGCACGCGCCCCGGTCATTAGCGACGGCCTGACACCGTCAGGCCATCGCTAATGCCTCAAGTCAGGTGTGATCCTGAACGAAATCCTTCGTGGATTCGACCGCCTGGCCGACACCCGATACCGCCTGATCGACGACATCGCTTGCGACGCGGCTGACTCTCTTCGCGATTGACTTGGCACGCTTGCTAACGCCAGTTGCTGCCTTGGCAACGGACTTTCTGGTTGGCAGCATCGACTTCTTCGCGCCTGTCTTCTTTCTGCTCGAGCCGCGCTTTGCCGAGCTCTTGCGAGCTGGGCTCTTTTTCGCGGCGGATTTTCTAGCAGGGGCTTTACGCGCGCTCGACTTCTTCGCGGCGGATTTTCTTCTCGGAGCGCTCTTCTTCTTCTTTGCCGCTTTCTTGGGCGCGGCCTTGCGTGCGCTTTTCTTCCGAGCCGGCGACTTGCGAGCCGAGGATTTCCGAGCGCTCTTTTTCCTGGATCCACCGCGTGACGACTTCCTGGCTGCCATGTTACGAGCTCCGATGTAGGGGTTCAGTGCCACTTGAGTGGCAACTTTCGCGCACAAACAATAACAGTTGTGATCTGCATACGATAAGAGCAAAGTGCGAGTGCGCCAACATTCTTTTCTAAAAATCTATCCGAGCGTGCGGGTTTCTCCGGCACTGAGGATCCAGAGACGATCGGAAACGAGGCCTGCCTCCGCCCACGATTGACGAGCGAGAAAGGGCGGTTCGTCTATAGGCTCGTCGGTAAGACGGAACGTTCCCCAGTGTGAACCAACCATTATGCCACCCGCCAATCCGTTGGTATTTTGCATGGCGACAAAGGCTTTCACCGCCTCGGACGGATCCATGTGGACGTTGTGCATGAACCATCGAGGATCGTAGGCCCCGATTGGTAGAATCGACACGTCGAAGGGCCCAAACCTGCGCGTGATCTCCTCGAAGTCAGGATGAAGGGCCGTGTCACCGGCGAAGAAAACGGTCTTTTCGGGACTCCGTACGGCCCAGCCGCACCAGAGGGTGGCGTTGCGGCTCCAGGGAAACCGACCCGAAAAATGTTGAGCTGGAGTGCAGCTGAAGGTTGCTCCCCCGAGACTCGTCAGCTCCCACCAGTCGAGCTCGGTGACCGCAGTGGCGCCCCGTGACACAAGAAATTCGGCGACGCCGAGGGGAACGAGCCACTGCATCGATGGGAATCGGCGGATCAGGTATCGTACCGTAACATCGTCGAGATGGTCGTAGTGGTCGTGAGAGAGTAGGGTGGCGTGGATTTCGGGAAGCTGTTCCAGGAGAAACCCGGGTGGTACAAGACGTCGTGGCCCTGCAAACGAAATCGGCGAAGCACGTTCTGACCAAATCGGATCGGTGAGGATGTTCAACCCCGATAGCTGAATCAGGAAAGTGCTGTGTCCCACCCATGCCACAGAATGCTTGTTCGCATCAGTCGGAAAATTCTTGAGGGCTTTCGCCCGAATTGGCGCGCTTTCGACGAGTGGTTTGCGCCGCGACCGGGTCAGCATCCATTTCAAGAAGCCGCTAGTTCCGTGAGGTGCGGCCGCGGGCCACGGATTGCGGAATCCGCCGCCTGGGCGATGATGAAGTGGGGCGTCGTCGTCGTTAGCGCGCTTCATGCAAGCAGGATTTCAGACTTCACCCGGACCGTATGCCACGAGAATTCTCTCCTACTCCTTCAGTAAGATCGCCGGAATTTCCGGAAAACGTCGACTGGATTCACAGCGGCGGCAAGCCTCTCCGTTTAGTCGACCTTCGAGGAAAGGCGGTATTGCTCGACTTCTGGACCTATGGGTGAATCAATTGCATCCATGTACTTCCGCAGTTGCGGGAGCTCGAAGCACGGTTTGGGACGGACCTCGTAGTCATTGGGGTTCAGAGCGGCAAGTATCACGCTGAGCGAATAACAGGTCGCATACGCGATGCCTCGATAAGGCTCGACGCGGTCCATCCCATTGTCAATGACCGGCAGTTCCGAATCTGGCGCAGCTACGCGGTGTCGGCGTGGCCGACGCTCGTGGTGATCGATGCGGCAGGGAAGGTCGTCGGATCACACGCGGGAGAATTCACGAGCGCAATGCTCGTTCCCTTCATAGAACAAATTCTGGCCAAAGCGAAGTCGGAAGGAATTGCGAGCGATCAAGCCGTGCATTTCGCATCGGACGGTCCGACAATCGCCAGGGGGGTGCTTCGATACCCCGGAAAGGTGACTATCGACGACAAGCGGATGGCGATTGCCGACAGTGGCAACAACCGCATCCTGATTGGAACGCTCGACGAAGCCGGACAGCGTTTTTCCATAGAGAAATCCATCGGCGACCCTGTCGCTGGATTCAAGGACGGCGCTGAGCCCAGGTTCAGGTCCCCCCAGGGCATGGCGTTCGGCAATGGTGCTTTGTACGTAGCCGATGCGGGGAATCACTCGATTCGCGCGATCGATCTCGATAGTGGCGAGGTGACCACCCTCGCCGGCATCGGGCGACAGATGAGAACGCGTGGAGATCAGCGCGAGGGCGCAATGTCGTCGCCGTGGGACGTCGCGCTGAGAGGTGAAACGCTATACGTCGCGATGGCAGGCATTCACCAACTGTGGTCGGTGGACGTAGTCAGCGGGAAGAGCAGGGTGCATAGCGGCACGGGCGGAGAGGACATCCGGGACGGCGATCACGCCTCTGCGCTGCTGGCTCAGCCGATGGGAATAACGATTGACGGAGACAAGGTGTATCTCGCAGATTCCGAATCGAGCGCCATTCGGTGGGCCGATTTGGCGGCGGACGGATCTGTCGGCACGATCGTTGGAACTGGCCTCTTCGATTTCGGAGACGTAGACGGCAAGGGCGATGATGTGCGGCTTCAGCATCCTCAGGGAGTTGCTTCGCACTCGAGCGGCAGGCTGCTGGTCGCGGATTCCTACAA
>JBDSBT010000111.1:0-9126 GCA_039921425.1 Gemmatimonadaceae bacterium
GGAGCAGTGAGGGCGATCAGCAGTCCGAACGCGGCCATGCCGGCAGCCAGACCCCACAGAAGGATCGCGGTGCGCTCCTTCGACAGGCCAAGTGCGAGCAACCGATGATGGATGTGTCGGGCGTCCGCGCCCGACAGCGGAACGTGGCGGAGCCACCGCCTGACGATTGCCAGGGTCCCATCGAGCAACGGCACGAACATGGTAAGTATCGGTACAACCACCAGGATTGCACCGGAGCGGTTTGCCGAAGCGCTGACTGACAGCACCGACAGTAGAAAACCAACGCTCAGGCTGCCCGCATCGCCGAGAAAAATTCGGCCTTTAGGAAAATTGTACGGAAGAAAACCAAGGAGTGCGCCCGCGAGCACTACTGTCGGCAGAAGCACCCAGTAGTTCCCAAGCGCCGCCGCAACGACGACGATTGCACCGCAGGCGACGACGGCAATCCCGACCGCCAGACCGTTCAGCCCATCGATGAAGTTAAAGGCATTCGTGACGCCCACAATCCAGACAATAAGCAGCGCCTGACCGATGAGTCCGGTAGGGATGCCGACTCCGTAGCTGAGCGCTATCGTATGGAGATTCAGACCGGAGAACAGCATGACGACCGCTGCAAGAAACTGTGCGGCAAACTTCGCTCCGGGGGTTAATCCCCTCACGTCATCAATGAGACCCACAAGAAACAGCAGCGCCGACCCAATGAATGCCCCGGTCAGAATGCGGATCTGCGGATCCCCGAGGGTTACCGGCGACAAGAAGGGCAAGATGGGTCGGCCGAATATGAATACGACACAGGCGACGGCCGCCGCGACCAGGTAAACGGCAACTCCCCCCAGGCGGGGTACCGGAAGATCGTGCATCCGGCGTTCACCGTCCGGGGCGTCGTAGAGCCGAAGCGCATTTGCACTTCTAGCTACCACCGGCGTGAGGGAGATCGCCAACCCTAAGGCCATGGCAAATGGCACAATCAGCCAGATAACGGCGTTCATCGACTGGGCACTGGGGGCTGCATAGGGCCGTCTATTTTACTATCTCGGAGGGAGGACCGCAAACAAACATTTAACACCCGTGCGCTACTGTGTTCCTGTAGACGATTTCACGCAGAATTCGCAACACCGGCTCCTCCTCGCCTGAGCCTGCCGGCAAGCGAATCGTCGAGACGCGCAAGGACCACAATCTCGTCGCCATCGTGCCTCTGCTCTACGACTTCAGCCTCCCGGTGGATCTCTGCCAGCATCTTTCCATCGGAGATAGGCAAGCGAATCTCGCTGAGCGGGCGCCGGACACGTGCCTGCACCAGAAGCGACCGCCTCAACGGCTCGAGCGATTCTGCGGTAACAGTGGACACGAAGACCGAGCCGGGAACCAGATTCTGGATACGCGTCTCGAGCGCAATCAAATGTTCCTGTGGGATCAGGTCGATCTTGTTAAAGACATGTAGCACCGGTGTGTCTTTCGCCCCAAGCTCATTCAGCACCTGATTCACGACGCTCCGCTGCTATTCCCATCCCGGGTGACTGGCGTCGATCACATGCAGCAACAAATCCGCTTCGGCGACTTCTTCCAGGGTCGCCCTGAACGACGCAACGAGGTTGTGAGGCAGCTTTCGGATGAATCCGACCGTGTCTGTCAGAAGCACACTGGTATTCTCGGCAAGATGAATTTCCCGCGTGAGCGGATCCAGCGTCGCAAAGAGCCTGTCTTCCACAAGGATCGAGTGTTCTCCGGAAAGTGCACGGAGCACTGATGATTTTCCGGCATTTGTATAGCCAACCAGCGAAGCCCGGAATTGCCCCTTCCGCGAAGACCGCTGCACTTCCCGGGATTTCTGAACCTCGCCAAGACGCGACTTTAACAGCTTGATCCGGTTGTTGATGAGTCGCCTGTCCGTCTCGAGCTGTGTCTCGCCAGGGCCGCGAACGCCGATTCCGCCGCGGAACTTCTCGAGATGACTCCACATTCTCATCAGCCGCGGCAGCATGTATTCGAGCTGCGCTAGTTCCACCTGCATCCGCGCCTCGGCCGAGCGAGCGCGGGTCGCGAAGATATCGAGAATCAGCTCGGGGCGGTCCATCACGCGCTTGCCGGTAGCGTCCTCGATGTTTTTGCCTTGAGCGGGGCTGAGTTCGTCGTCGAACACAATGAGACTTGCGTCAGTGTCCTGCAGCCGCTGCGCGAGCTCGTCGATCTTCCCCTTGCCAAGATAGGTCGCCGGGTTGGGGCGCTCTATCTGCTGGGTAAGGGTTCCGACTACCAGGCCGCCCGCGGTATCGACAAGCTCACCAAGCTCTTCGAGGTGTTCCATCATCAGCTGAGCGCGCGACGTTCCGAGCGCACCTCCCGCAGCAAGTCTGCTCCCATCGTTGCGGCCGGACGGCCGCTTGAGCTGGACCCCGACGAGAAAAGCTCGCTCTGTCGGGGCCGATAGCTCGATTAGTTCTCTGGACGTTTTTAGCTACCTTCGCTGGGTTGTCGTACCGAAGCTCGAGAACCGCCCGCGCTGATCGTACGGCCTCGTGAAGCTTCCAACCGGCGTGTCGACCGTGAAGTCACCGATTACGCGATAGTTGATGCTGCCGTTCTGGAGAAGCTGGCGCCCGGCAGCTCCAAGGCCTGCATACGTGAAGTCAACCGGGATGGTCACAAACGTCGAATCCTTGCTCCGGACACGAAACGCGTTTGCGAGCGCGCCCGTACCAACCTCCTTGTCCTCTACCATAAGCCGGTAGGTGAGACGCGACGCGTTGAGGTTAAAACCGTTCGGGTTGTACACGCTGAGAACAACATCGACCGCGCCGCCGCTGAGTCCGAGCCCGCGAATCTTGGCATCGTTGAAGCTCACGAGGGGCTCCTTAAAGCCTCCGAGGCCGAGCGAGGCACACCCCGCGAGCATGATCGCCGCGAACGCGGCGGAGAGGGCATTTCTTCTACTCATCGTTCCTCCTGGAAGTCGTAAAAATCGGATGGCGGTCGATCGGCTTGCTCCCTGCTGCAAGCGGTCCACTGCCCGCGCCCGAGTTAACCGCTACCCGCCTTATCCTCATTTGCCTTGCTTCTTATCTCTTCCCACCACGCGAGCCGCTTTGCGATGTCCTTCTCGAACCCGAACGGACCCGGCTCGTAGAACACGGTCCCCTTCAGCTTCTCGGGCAGATACTCCTGCGGGATGTACGCCTCGGGAACTCCGTGTGCGTACTGGTACCCCTCATGGTAACCCAGTTCCTTCATCAAACGCGTCGGTGCATTTCGTATGTGCATCGGCACCGGCTCACCGGGCGTCTCCCGCGCCGCCTCAAAAGCCGCCGTCAGGGCTCGATACGATGAGTTCGACTTAGGAGCCGTAGCGAGGTAGATGATCATCTCCGACAGCGGCAAGTAGCCCTCTGGCGGGCCGAGCATGTGATACGCGTCGCGCGCCGCAACTGCAAGCTGCAATGCATTCGGATCTGAAAGCCCGATGTCCTCAGCGGCCATTGCAATTGCCCTGCGGAAGATCGTCATCGGATCCTCTCCGCCCTCAATCATCCGCGCCATCCAGTACAACGCGCCATTAGGATCGCTTCCGCGCAGCGACTTGTGCAAGGCAGACAGCATGTTGAAGTGCGACTCACCACTCTTGTCGTGCTGAGCGAAGCGCTTCTGCATGGCGTCACGCGCCACCGACACGGTTATGCTCCCTCCGACGCCCGCCTGGATCGAAGCAGCCTCGAGAACCGTCAACGCTCTTCGTGCATCGCCGTCGGCCTCTGTGGAGATTAGCTCGATGGCATCTTCATCGACAGTGAGGTTCGTTTTGCCCAAGCCGCGATCGGAGTCGGCCACGGACCGCTGAATGAGCTCGCGCAGATCGGCCTGCGATATCGGCTCGAGTACGAACACACGCATCCGCGACAGCAGTGCGCCGTTTACCTCGAAAGAAGGATTTTCCGTTGTTGCCCCAATCAGCGCAATGGTGCCGCTCTCCACGTGCGGTAGAAACGCATCCTGCTGTGCGCGGTTGAAGCGATGAATCTCGTCAACGAACAGAACCGTCTGGCGCCCCAGCTCGAGTCGCTCTTCAGCCGCAGCGATGATCTCGCGAATTCGTGGGACGCCCTCTGTGACCGCAGAGAAGGGGACGAATTCGCGATCAGTGTACCCCGCGATCAGCCGACCGATTGTCGTCTTTCCCGATCCGGGCGGCCCCCAGAATATCATGGACCCGATCGCGCCCTTCTCAATAGCATCGCGAAGCGGTTTGCCGGGGCCGAGAATTTTCTGCTGGCCGACGACTTCATCGAGCTTACGTGGTCGCATTCTCGCCGCGAGCGGCTGCGCCGATGCAGGAGGTGTAAACAGCGATGCCCCCCGCTCACCACGTGCGCCTGTTCGCGGCCTGCGAAAGCTCTTTGGCATCAGAACAACCCGGCGCGCGCGCTCATAGCAGCGACCCTATCAGATTCCGCGCCACGAAGTACAACGCACACCCGCCGAAGAAGCTTCCCTGGAGCTTCCAGTCGTGCTTGGCCTGAAATTCCGGCACCAGATTCGACGCTCCCACATAAAGAGTGACGCCCGCCGCAACAGCGAGACCGTACGTCGATAACGAACCGAAAGTCTCGGTGAGAAGCCCGCCGATCACTGTTGCGAGGCCGAGCGACGCGGCGGCAGCGAGCGCATGCTTCCGACTCGAGCCGGCAGCCAGGAACAGACTCGATATCGCCAGACCTTCCGGCAATTTGTGCAGCAGTATTGCAACGAACACGAGCACACCGAGTGAGGTTCCAACGGCAAAGCCACTTGCTATCGCGACGCCGTCTACAAATGTGTGAAGGAGAAGTCCAACGAGCGCAGACGTGCTCACAGCTCGCGTTACCACATGCACTTCTTCGCCAAAGTGGAAGTGAGGAGTGAGCGTGTGCTGCGTGAGATGGACGAGGAGAAAGCCGCTGAGAATCAGGAGGCCTGCCGCGGCACCATGTTGTTGAATCGCTTCAGGAATGAGATCGAGCAGCGCCACCGAGACCATGAATCCGGCGGAAAGGGCGATCATTTTTTCGAGCGCCGGAACCGACCACCGGGATCTGGAGGCGACGGCTGCGGCTCCTACAACGTTTGCTCCACCCGCAATCAGTGTATAGGCGATTGCCTGCGGGTTCACGCCGAGGTCAACGAGAGTCGCTCCGCAGCAGCGGTGATCGCGGCTGAAAGCGTCGGAGCAGGCGCGCGGTCCCACGACTGTGATCTCCACGAGCGGTCGGCAAGTGCCGCTTTTTCCTCGAGACCTTTTCCCTGGAGAAGATACAGCCACCGATCAGACCGTGAGAAAATAAAGAGCTCGAGCTGCGGCGTGAGGGTAATCTGATCTTCCTCGTTGTACAATGAGAACTCGACTCCGCCGTACGTGGCTAGCGGAACCTTGAGGCGCGCCACTGCATCCCGCACATCGGGCAGGGCGATGCTGTCCCCTGTCCACGTTGCCTCGGAACGAAGGTCCGAAATCACGACTTCGACGGCCGGAGGAAGCAGTTCGCTCAACGTATGAAACAGATCCACCACGCGCTCGGCGTTCGCGCCGACGTATGCCTCGTAGTGGTCACCCTGCTTCACGAACGTGAAGCCGTCCACGCCCGAGCGAAAGCGCTTCCATACCGTTACATCAGGATTTCTTCCGCGAAAGAGCATCATCTAGAAAGCTAGGGTGCGGCCGTGCCACTGCGAAACTCATCGAGTAGCTTCGTTGCGGCGTCCAGGAGCCCGGTGCGCGAGTTTGCAGCCGGGTCATTAATAACCAGTTCCAGCAGGTTGCGTAATATCCGGCCGACAAGCGGTCCGGACATCCCCATCTTCTCGAGATCGCGACCATTTACCGCCAGGTCGCCGACTTCAATCGGATCGCGATACGCAATCCGCACCGCTCTTCGATACGCAGATGCGACGCTCCGCTTGTCTGGTGCGACGATACCTGCGTCATTTTCCGCGGCCCACCGCCCGGCCGCCAGACGCATCACAGAGGCAAGACGCGTGCGACCAGCCGCGGCCGCCCAGCCTCTGAGCATTGCATCTGGAGCTCGCAAGCCATCGCCAATGCTTCCGCGAAGCTCCGGCTGCATGGCCGACCATCGCGACACAACACCTGATATCCAGGCCGAGTCGCCGTTCGAGAATCGAAGCGCCTTGAGCGTTTCGAGGATGGTTCCAGCAGGCGCCGCAGCGAACAGACCGGTCATTCGGGCGATCCGGCGTTGCGGACGGCCGGGAAGCGATGGCATGCGCAGATGATCGAGGGTTGCCAGCTCGATAGGATCGATGTCGGCGAGCGACGGAATAAGGGTCGCGAATGCCCCACTGCTCTTCCACAAGCCGAAAGCCCGTGCTGGTTGCCGAACCTGGTCCATGGTCTTCTCGATTTCCTGCTTTACCCTCTCCGCCGAAAGTCGCGACATGTGGGGCGCGCTCGCGACTATGGCTTCCCAGGTAGGTCCATGTATTTCGAAATCAAAACGCGCAGCAAAACGGATCGCGCGCAGCGCGCGGAGCCTGTCCTCACGCATTCGCTCGTGCGGCTCGCCGACGGCGCGAACCAGCCTTCGCTCGAGATCGCCGCGACCGTCGAACGGATCCCGCAGCTCGTCACGTCTTGGCGAGTATGCGATGGCGTTGATGGTGTAATCGCGGCGGGCGAGATCCTCCTCCAGCGAAGCGCCGAAGTCGACGACCGCGTGGCGTCCATCTGTATGCACGTCGCGCCTGAACGTCGTCACCTCGTGCATCACGTCATGGTCGTCAAGAACACCGACGGTGCCGAAATCAATTCCTACGGGGACAGTCCGCGCGAACAGATTCCGCACCTGTTTCGGAAGTGCCGCAGTCGTCAGATCCCAGTCGAGATGGGCATGTCCGAGGATTGCGTCGCGAACAGCACCGCCCACGCACCATGTCTCGAACCCGGCCTTCTCGAGAGCGTCGGCGATTTTCCGGACAGACGGTGGCGGATTCAGAACTGACTTCAATCAGACGTCCTTGAACATCGTGCGAAGGCCTTCGATCGACATTCCGGCTCCAAGGCCCAGCATGAGATCGATGCGAGCCTGCTGAGCGCGGCGCGATCCACCGAAAATCACACCGATCTCTTCGAGCCTGCGTCCACCACCCGCATAGCCGTAAGTGTGGCCAACGCGGCCGCCTTGCGTGCGGGACGTAAGAACCACGGGCTTTCCATCGGCGATCCAGCGCTCGATTCCCGGCACGAGCGCAGGGGGAACGTTTCCGCGTCCCATCGCCGCGATGATCACGCCGCGGGCCTGCTCGCGCGACGCATCGAGAAGTCGCTCATCGCTTCCCGCCGCGACGAAGATGATATCGACCGGAGTCGCCAGCTCAGTCGGCTGTACAATGGCGGGATGCGGTGGCATCTCTCGCGAAAGAATGAGCTCTCCTTCATCGAGCACGCCGAGCGGTCCGAGACCCGGACTCTCGAATGCGTCGAGCAGATGCGTGTTTGTCTTTGTTGCGTCGAGTCCCGCGAAGATCTGACCGGTCATCACTACCATTGCGCCGTAGCCGCGCGTTTCGGGACTGGCCGCGACGTGAACGGCCTCGAGCAGGTTGGCCGGCCCGTCCCAGCCGAGATCGCTCACCGTTCGCATTGCACCCGTAAAGACGATTGGCTTGTCCGATTCTAGCGACCGCGCCACCAGATAAGCGGTCTCCTCGAGCGTATCGGTGCCGTGAGCTACGACAACGCCAGTGACGTCAGGACGCGCGATGTGCTCCTGAATTCTGCCGCGCAACGCCCACATTCGCTCGACAGTCATGTGCGGGCCGGGGAACGATCCCCATTCCTCGGTCTCGACACCGGTGATGGCGTTGATCCCGCGAGTTGCAGCGAGAATTTCCTTGGATGTTAGCGAAGGAGTGGCGCCGGTGCCTTCGATGTCGTTGCGCATCGCTATCGTGCCGCCTGTAAACAGGATTACAATCACGCAGCACCGCGCGCAATGCGCTGTATTGCGTCGGCTGCAGTTTCGTCCATGGTGGCGCACCCTTCGGCGGCCGCTTCCATCGAATAGGTGATCAACGCGTCGGCGGCGAGCAGATCGAGCGCGCCATCCCTGTCGCTCAACGCAGACCTGAGGGTCGCGATGCCTTTTTCGAGAAGAACGCTCGCGCTCGCCTGTGTTTCCAGTGCTTCAGCGCCGATGATGTCTCTCAGCCGTTCTACGAGCGCAGCCGGCGGCGGCGGCTTACGCGTGGCGAGCCACTCGCTAAGCGTCAACTTGAGAGTTGTGCGCGAAGGATGCCAGCCACCGCGGCCAGAGCCTCAGGAATTCGGCTCGCGTCCGGTATTCCGGCCTGCGACATGTGCGGCTTGCCGCCACCACGTCCGCCGGCCACTGCCGCAACGTCGCGGATGATCGTGTCTGCCCGAAGCCCGCGCGACCTCAGGTCATCGGTGACGACGCAGAGGAGTGAGCTTCTTCCGTCCTCGAAAGAAGAAGCGAGAACGGCAACGCCGCTTTCCATTTTTTCGCGCAGAGCATCGCCAACGGCTTGCAGTGACTTCATGTCGGCCGCGGTAACCGTCGATGCGATCACACGCACACCCTTAATTTCAGTTGCAGAATCAAGAAGCGGCTGCACACTGTTCGATCCGCCGCTCCTGAGAGCTTCGTCGAGGCGACGCTCGAGCGTTCGGTTCTCGTCAAGAATTGCATGAAGGCGCTTTACCACTGCGGCAGGAGAAGCACGCAGCAGCTCGGCGATGTCGCTGAGCGTATTCTGCCGCTCTCTCGTCACCGCATATCCACGAGGGCCCGTGAGCGCTTCAACACGACGCACTCCCGCTGCGACGCCCGTCTCGCTCGCGATCTGAAATAGTCCGATCTCCGATGTGTTGCGGACGTGAGTACCACCGCACAGCTCCACCGAAACACTAAGCTCCTGGTACACAAAATACGGACAAGCCAGCAAATATCGCACCGTGCTATCCCCGACCTTCACGCTCAACGGCTTGCTCACCGAAAAGCCCGGCGGCTCGGTGTTCAGCACCGCCATGCCCTGTTCAATATGCATCTCGCGAGGCCGCCCCCAGTCGTACAGGCGATAAGTGATATTCGAGTTCTCCTGTATCTCCCCTAGCAGCAA
>JBDSBT010000112.1:0-6765 GCA_039921425.1 Gemmatimonadaceae bacterium
GCCGTTCCCTGAAACCGTTCAGGTGATGCACCGGGTCCGCCCGAGGAACCAAGGAGCGGCGCATTCGGGTCGTACACTCCGACACGGTTCGCTGCGATTCCGGTGGAACGGGGGAACCGGCCCGACAGAAGGCTCGCGTGCCCCGGAGCGGTCTCTGTGATCGCATGGTCCTGGTGGGCGTTGGTGAACCACGCACCGTTCTTCATCATGCGGCCAAGACCACCGGTCAGCTGCGGCGCGAATCGCGTGAGGTAATCCTCCCGGAATCCGTCGATGGTGATCATAACGATAAGCGTCGGTCGCTGGTCGCCATCGCGCGCGGCCGGTGTCTGGGCGCCGGCACATGCCGCCGAAGCAGCTACCAGAACGGTGAGGTATCTGAGCATGGAGTCAATCTGCGCATGCCCGGCGGAGACAGCAATATTGGCGAAATTCACAATGAGAGCGATATTGGATCCCAATTCACACGGGCTTCAGTGGCGCTCTAACGCGGAGTACTCCAGATGCAGAGTGGCGCCGGCAGACCTTTCGTATCTCCCGCGACCAGGGTGCCGCTCAAAGTCGGCATCTACTACGCAGTTCTCATTTCGCTCGGGTGGCTCGTGCTCAACAAGCTGCCCCAAACCCGGGAGTTCGACGGATTCGGCTTCGCGTCGGTCTTCAACGGGGGCGAGGCTGCAGTCGGCAAGAAGCTGGTAGCCGGCCCCACGCTGGACGAATCGCACAAGGCGGTGGCGGTTGCCGCCGCCATGATTGCCGCGATGTTGCTCTCGCTGCCGGTCGCATGGATCTACCAGCTTACCCGCGCCAAGCGGGGATACCAGCAATCGGTAGTTCAGCTGATGATCATCCTGCCCCTGGTCGTTGCCGGCGTCGTGATCCTGGTCAAGAACAGCCTTGAACTGGCGTTCAGCCTTGGCGGAATCGTTGCGGCAGTTCGTTTCCGGAATTCGCTCGATGACAGCAAGGACGCAGTCTACGTCTTCCTCGCGACGGGGGTGGGCCTCGCGTCGGCAGTGGACATCCCCGTTGCGACGGTGATGTCGGTGCTCTTCAACATCGCAGTACTCGCCCTGTGGTATACGGATTTCGGCAATTCGCCGGTCGAGCTCGAGGGCAGTATCGCGGCAAAGCGGCTGAAGCGTGCGCGCGACCTCGCGCGCACCGGGACGTTCGTCGCCCAGATAGATAAAGAGGTGCTGAGCGGCATGACGCGCGATCAGCTCGAGGGCGTCGCGCAGCTGGCAATGAAGCGTTCTCACAACACCAGCTCAAAGGCAGAAACCGGCGTCGAGACCAGGCTTCGCATTCGAACCCGCAACGCCGACGCGACCCGGCGGGGCATGGAGCTGATCCTCGGCGCAGTCGCACGGGAATGGCGCGCCGAGGCTGAGACGACAGATGACGACGGTGTGACGTCGGTCGATTATTTCATCCGGCCAAAAAAGGCGATCCAGCCCGAAGAGTTGCTGACCCTCGCCCGCACTGCTGCGGGATCGGAACTGGTAGAGGTCACAATCGGCTAGGGGGTGGTCATGAAGCTGAACACTATGGTTGGAGCTCGGGGCGTGGCCTGCGTGATCTTCGGGGCGGCGTGCCTGGGGTTCGCGGAAACCGGAAATGCGCAGGGAAAAGTACTGAAGGAGAAGGGCGCGAAAACTACCGACCTGACGGCCAAACAGAAGGATTCCCTGGAAGTGGCCAGGGGACTAAAGAGGGCCAGGGTTTCGGAACCGCTGTTTGGTGCAGCTAGCCCGCTCGAAGTGACACTCACTACGGACATCCGTCGTATCCGCGGTGACAAGGGCGATAAGGCACCGTGGAGATCAGCTGTCGTCACCTACACTGAGGCTTCGGGAAAGGCTGTCGCGATTGCCACGCAGATCCGGACGAGAGGAATATGGCGTCTCAACAACTGCTTCTTTCCTCCTCTCAAGCTCAACTTCAAGAGCGAGGTGACGAAGGGCACGCTCTTCCAGGGGCTCGACAAGCCGAAGCTCGTCAATTTTTGTCGCGACAACGACCAGTACGATCAGTACATCATCCAGGAGATGCAGCTGTACCGCGTCTACAACCTCTTGACGCCTGCGAGCCATCGCGCACGGCTGCTCTCGCTAACCTACCAGGACGGTCAGTCGGGGAAAATTTATGCGAAGCGCTCCGCGTTACTGATTGAGGAGGCGGAGGTCATGGCGGCCCGGCTCGGCGGCCCGGTTGTCGATATCAAGGGCGCTGTCGCACGCGACCTCGAACCACACCACGATGCACTCATCAGCCTCTTTCAGTATTTCATTGGCAACACCGATTTTTCGATCAATGCACTCCACAACGTTGAACTCGTGGGGCAATCATCGGGCGACTATGTCCCTGTGGCTTACGACTTTGACTTTTCAGGTGCGATAGACGCCTCCTACGCGACTACGGATCCGAAGCTGCCGATAAGGCGCGTGCGTGACAGGCTGTTCAGGGGCTACTGCCGGCCGGCGGAGGATTACGCGAAGGCGATTGCGACGTTCAACGAGAAGAGGGGTGCGATCTACGCACTGTATTCGGATTCGATAGGTAGAATGCTGCGCCCCAAAACCGTGAGGGAGACGCTGGGCTATTACGACGATTTCTACAAGACGATCAATGATCCGCGGCGCTTGAAGCGTGAAATCATGGACGACTGCGTGAAGACCGAGTGATACCGGAACTCGGGTGACTGCGCAGAGATCGCTGTTCCGTTACGAGATACGTTCTGCGCGACACCTGGATGAGCTTTCGTCGCTCCCCCTCGCGATGCGTGAGGGTCGCCAGCGGCGCTCCCAGCACCGCGATCTCTTTCTCGATACGCCGGACGATGCGCTGCGTCGCAGGAACATTGTCTGCCGGCTTCGCCTTCGTTCCGATGACACGCGAACTCTCTCGGTTGCGATTGGAACCACTGGCGAGGCCATCGAGGAACGGTACGAATCGAGGGTCGAATCCGCGGATGTAATTGTGGCTCTCGGTGAGTCCGGGGAGGCTCTGCGCCGGCTGAGGGCAATGACTGACCCGTCGCTTCTGGTGGTGAAGCTCGAGATCGAAACGGAGCGGTTCACGAGGACCGCGGGCACCGACTGGCTTTGGCGCCCGCGCATTGAAATTCACTACGACAGGATGGTTGTCCGGCGCGCTCCTGTTTCCGGAAAGATGTTCCAGTTTTGCATCCATAATCTCCACGGTGACATAACGGACGCATCAGCCCTCGCGCACGCAATGGAAGAGGCGCACCATCTGCGGTTGTCAACGCAGGGGGCCCGCGATCGCGGCGAACATCTTCTTCGCTGGAAGGGCTTCTCCAGCAATACCCTCGACACCTCCCAGACGGCTGAATTCTCGTATCTCCAGGCCGTTGACGTGGCAGCGGGGGAGTTTCTCAATCCCGAGCTGAGCCTGCTGGCATTTCAGAGCCGCGTGCTGGCACTCGCCGAAGATACGGCGACGCCGCTCGCAGAGCGTTTGAGGTTCCTCGGAATCGTGAACTCGAATCTCGACGAGTTTTTCATGATCCGCATGGCGGGGTTGAGGCAGAAGGCAAACGAGCAGCAGGAGGAGCAGTGCGATGACGGGTTGACGCACGGCCAGCAGCTTCGCCTCATCAGGGAGAGAGTAGAAGAGATCACGAAACGCCAGTCGGTTTGCCTGGCTAATTGTCTGCGCGAACTCGCGCCGCATGGCGTTCGCGTCCTATCATGGGTCGAGCTGAACGAGGCGGAAAAATCGGCTCTTCGCAACGAGTGCCGTGAACAGATTCATCCTTCACTCACCCCGATGGCGATGACGCTCAGCCCCGGTCACCCGCTGCCCCACCTGCCGCACCTTACTCTGGCGCTCGCCGTGGTGCTGCGGAGCACTGAATCGCAGCGTCTTCATCTTGCCGAAGTGGAGTTGCCATCGGATTCTCCGCGCTTCCTGGAGGTAGCAGGGCAGAATGGTGCGTTCGTACCGCTCGAAGAAGCCATCCGCTCGAACATTGATCTCATTTATCCGGGCGGCGGAGTCGAAGGCGTTTACGTATTCCGCGTGACGCGCGGCGGCGAGCTTTTGCTCGACGAGGCAGGAACGGAAGACCTTCTGGATGCCGTGGACAATGCGACGAAGAAGCGCGGCTTCAATCCCGCGGTCAGGATAGAAGTGGAGCATGCCATGCCGGAATTTGTTCGCGACCTGCTGCTCACAAACCTCCGTAAAGAAGATCCCGACGGAGCAATACGCCTTGGTCCCAGTGACATCCATGAAGTCGCGGGCCTTCTAGATCTTCGTCGCGTCGGGGAGCTTGAGGTGCCGCGTATCGAGAGCCTCTCATATCCGCAGTTTTCACCCCGCAAGCCGGACATTGAGGGCTCAATGCTGGACGAGGTTGCCCGCGGCGACATTATGGTTCACCATCCGTTCGACTCGTTCGATGCAACGGTGGTGCGATTTCTTCGCGATGCTGCGGATGATCCGGACGTGACTGCAATCAAGATGACGCTATACCGGATTGGCAGTTCTTCCGGCATTGCCGACGCGCTGATCCAGGCGGCGCGCAACGGGAAGAAGGTGGTCGCGTTTGTCGAGCTGAAGGCCCGCTTCGACGAAGGGCGCAATGTGGGTTGGGCGCGGAAGCTGGAGAAGGCGGGAGGACACGTTGTCTCCGGGTTGGTCGGTTATAAGAATCACGCGAAGGTGGTGCTGGTGATCAGGCGCGAGAACGGAAGGCTCAGGAGTTACGCGCACGTCGGCACGGGCAACTACAATAGCCGGTCAGGGGCCGAGTATACCGACGTGAGCCTTTTCTCTTCTCGCCATGATCTAACCGCCGATGTCGCCGACCTCTTCAACGGCCTTACGGGCGGCTCAATGCCGCCGACAGGCCTCTCCCGCGGCGCCCTGATTGCCCCGTTTCAGATGAAGGACGCGATCATCTCTCTGATCGAGCGCGAAGGCGCGCACGCTCGCGCCGGGAAACCCGCCCGCTTGACGTTCAAGATGAACGGCCTCTCCGACACGTCGGTAATCCGCGCGTTGTTAGCTGCGTCCCGCGACGGGGTTCAGGTTCAGCTCATCTGCCGTGGAATCTGTACCCTCCGTCCGGAGGTCGAGGGAATTTCCGACAGAGTGAAGGTGACATCCGTTGTCGGCCGCTTTCTCGAACACTCGCGTATCTATCGCTTCGGTAACGGTGGCAACCCGGAATATTTCATCGGATCCGCCGACCTGAGGCCGAGGAATCTGAGCAGGAGAGTTGAGTTGCTCGCTCCGGTAAGAGAACCCGTCCATCACGCAATGCTCGATGGGCTTCTGGAGCTTTACCTGAATGACAGCACCGCGTGGGAGTTGAACTCCGACGGCGGCTACGTTCAGCGCGATGCGTCCGGTGCGCCCTCGGCACAGGATGCGCTTGTTTCAACTCATTTTGCGGAGTGGCGCCGTCGCGCATTGAGTTAGGAGGGGACGAGACCAGAGAAACACAAACCGGTGCCGGCGACCGGCGATTGCGATTCGGCTTACGCTACCGCAGCACGTACAACACGGCCATCACAATGGCCAAGGCCATGGATACGCCCGCAATCGTCCACGGCACGCAAAGTGGCGCGTTGGCAAGCGATTCGACGAGCGGTCCACCGCCGGAGTGTCGCGGCGCAACTGTGACGCTCAACGCCTTCACGATCTCGTCACCGTTTGCCGGCCGGTCGGCGGGACGCTTTTCGAGCGTTCGCATCACGATCGCAGCCAGGTGCTTCGGCACGTCGGGCCGTCGCGAACTCACTGCCGCTGGTACCTGCTTCGCGTGCGCTTCGATGACCTGCTGCGGCGTACGACCCGAGAATGGCGGATGCCCGGTAATCATCTCGTAGGCCACGACGCCCAGTGCATACAGGTCGGCGCGGTGATCGAGCAACGGGTCACCCGAACCCTGTTCGGGGGCGACATAAGTGGGCGTACCAAGACTCATCCCCACCTGCGTGATCCGCACGATTTCCGCCTCGGTCTCGCCAGTGGACGCGCTGATCAGTGCCTTGCCGATCCCGAAGTCCAGCACCACTGCCTGCCCGTGGAAGAACATCACGTTCTCGGGCTTGATATCCCGGTGTACGATACCTTGCGCGTGCGCGTACGACAGCGCGCCGGCGACCTCCTCGAGGATGGTGCAGATATCCACAAACGCCATCGGACGCTCACGAACCATCCGCTGCCGCAGGGAATCACCATCCACGAACGGCATCGTGTAGTACAGGTGTCGCCCGGCGAGCCCGGCCGACAGCAGTGGCACGATATGCGGATGCTGCAGTCGTGCCGCCAGCGCGATCTCTCGCTTGAAACGCTCGGCCGACAGCGACGCTGCCAGCTCAGGGGCTAGCACCTTGATCACAACATGGCGTCGCAACGCGTTTTCGGTGGCGAGGAACACGCGCGACATGCCGCCGCGCGGCAGTTCACGTTCGAGCGCGTATTGCTCGCCGAGCGCTGCCTGAACTTCCGCCTGCAGGGAATCGACTGGCATGAGGCGCCTCGGTCTCGTCGAGCGTGAGGAAAGGACCTACGACCGGCCAACTCCGACAGATTGCCTTCTATCGCGTCCCTGCGCCAGTAGCCGCTTCCCTCGGATGGCCTGTCTCATAATAGAATATAGATTAGCATTCAGTTGACAGTCACCGACGGAGAATAGAGTATGCGCATCAGACCGATTGCCCTTTCGCTCGCGCTTTCGATTGCGGTCGTTGTAATGGCGACCTGCAAAGAGCCGCCGACATCGCC
>JBDSBT010000113.1:0-9622 GCA_039921425.1 Gemmatimonadaceae bacterium
CGACTTCATCTTTTCCCACGGCTCCTTCACTCCGTCGCCATAAAGATGCGGATGCCGGCCCTTCATCTTCGTAATCAGTCCACGAGCTACGTCGTTCACGTCGAACTCGCCTCGTTCCTCCGCGATCGTAGAGTGAAAAAGAACTTGCAGAAGCACGTCGCCCAGTTCTTCTCGCATCAGCGGGCTGTTATCGTCGCGAATCGCTTCGTCGAGCTCCAGCGACTCCTCGATCAGATACGGACGCAGCGATTCGTGGGTCTGCGCGGCGTCCCAGTCGCATCTTTTCCGAAGGTCACGCATCAGCGCGACGGTGTCGTTCAGCGTCACCTTGTCGTCCATGCTCGCTTTGCTCGCTAAATTGGGCGTGTGAATCCAATACTATCGATGGCCGGTCGCCGCGGGCAATGCTCCAGCCGCTAGATCGCGCGTGGATGGAGGTGGACCTCGGCGCCCTGGTCCGGAACACGAGCGTGCTGCGGGCCCGCGCCGGAGTGCCGGTGATACCAATGATCAAAGCCGACGCCTACGGCTTGGGCGCCGAACAAGTCGCACACGCGCTCGAGACAATCGACCCGTGGGGCTACGGCGTGGCGACAGTCGCGGAAGGCCAGCAGTTGCGGGCAGCGGGGATCATTCGCCCCATCCTCGTATTCACTCCTCTATTGCAGGACGAACTGCGGTCGGCCCACGACGCACGGCTCACGCCGACACTCGGCTCTGCCGCCGGGATTCTTGCATGGCTCGAATTCGGTGGACCGTATCATCTATCCATCGACACTGGCATGGCCAGGGCGGGCCTGCCCTGGCGCGACATCGAGTCGGTCCGAGCGCTGGTCGCGGCCCACCCGCCTCAAGGCGCGTTTACTCATTTCCATTCGCCGTCCCTGAACGACGGCACGGTGAACACGCAGGAGGCTCGATTTCAAGAAGCGATCGATGCGCTTCCCGTAAGACCGCAGGTGCTTCACGCTGAAGGCAGCGCAGCGATCGTCCGTCATGAGCGTTCGCTCTGGGATGCGGTGCGGCCGGGAATCTTCATGTATGGAGTTGGCAGCGGTCCGGGCGCGAAGCTCGAGCCTTCAGCGGTCGTTCACGTTCGTGCGAGAATCGCTGAGCTGCGACACGTCGAGCCCGGCGACACGGTGAGTTATGATGCAACATGGACGGCCGATACCCGACGTGTCATCGCAACTATTCCCCTCGGGTATGCGGATGGTTACCCGCGTGCGCTCAGCAATGCAGGAAAAGGAATTGTCCGCGACACGGTCGTATCGGTGGCGGGAAGAGTCACGATGGACATGATCATGCTCGACGTGACGGATTCGGGTGCCGCGGTCGGAGACATTGTGACGATGATTGGCTCTACTCCCCATTCCTCGCACCGGCTCGATGTGGGAAGCGTCGCGGATCACGCTCGGATGTCGCCCTACGAGCTACTTACCGGCCTGCGCGGCCGGCTTCGTCGCTTCTACAGAGGACAATGACATGAATCGCGCGCTTATAATCGTTCTCGATGGCGTGGGCGCCGGCGCGGCGCCGGACGCATCGACCTACGGCGATGTTGGCAGCAACACTCTGGCACATGTCGCTCACGCTGTTGGTGGATTCGATCTTCCGGCGCTGGCCCGGTTCGGACTCGGCAATATCGCTGACCTCGAGGGAATGACCCGCGGAGACAGTGATGGCGCCTGGGGTACGATGAACCCTGCGTCTGCTGGAAAAGACAGCACAACAGGTCATTGGGAAATCGCAGGCGTCCATCTCGCGAAGGGGTTTCCGACCTACCCAAATGGATTTCCAGCCGATGTAATCGCGGAGTTCAGCCGGCGGACCGGTCGTGGAGTGCTGGGGAACGTCGTCGGCAGCGGTACCGACGTGATGGACGAGTTTGGGGAAGAGCAGATCAGGACTGGAAGCTGGATTATTTATACGTCGGCCGATTCGGTCTTTCAGATAGCCGCTAACGAAGATGTTATTCCGCTCGGCGAGCTATATGCGGCGTGCGGATCTGCGCGGGCGATGCTCGTCCCACCCAATGACGTATCACGCGTAATCGCACGGCCGTTCGACGGCCCGGTTGGGTCGTTCAGGCGCACGTCCAATCGCCGAGACTACTCAATCGAGCCGCCTGAAAAGACGCTGCTCGATGCGCTGGCTGAAGCCGGGATAGATCGGCATGGCGTAGGCAAAGTAGACGACCTCTTTGCCGGCCGGTCGATTTCCGCGAAACACACGTCATCGAATGCAGAAGGAATCGACCTAATCCGCGATTGGATCGAGGGGAGCCGCAGTGGGCTCCTTTTCACCAACCTAGTAGATTTCGATCAGTTGTACGGGCACCGAAACGATGTTTCGGGGTTCTACAACTCGCTACGGGAGTTCGACTTCGCTCTCCCGTCTATCACCGCGGCACTTCGCGAGGACGACCTGCTCTTCATTACCGCCGATCACGGCAACGACCCAACTACCTCCTCAACCGATCACGCACGTGAATCGGTGCCCTTGCTTGCCATCGGAAAGCGTGTGAAGCCAGTCGATCTGGGCGCTCGGGCGACTTTTTCCGATCTGGGCGCAACTGTAGGGGAGTGGCTCGGTGTCTCATACCGCGGGAAGGGAACCTCTTTCCTGAAAAAGCTGATCGCTCAGTGACTGCAAAGGACGAATTGGAAAGCGCGGAGGACCTGCGGGACACGGCCTTTGCGGCGATGGAAAACGCCTACGCCCCATACTCGAGATTTCGCGTTGGAGCGGCGGTTAGAACGACTACCGGCGAGGTGATCGCCGGCTGCAACGTGGAGAATGCTGCTTACGGCGAGGCCCTCTGCGCCGAGCGCGTGGCAATCGCCGCGGCTGTTGCGAGGGGAATGAAGGAGTTTGAAGAGATAGCTATCGCGAGCGAGTCGGATGAGCCGGCCGCTCCGTGTGGCTCGTGCCGGCAGACCATGAGCGAGTTCGCTCCCGATCTTAAGATCACGAGCTATTCAAGCAACGGAAAGCAGGTGACGTGGCGCTTGAGCGATCTACTGCCCGAAGCGTTTGCGTCGAACCATCTACGTGGAAGGATGTAAGTGGAATTGATTTCAACCCGGCTCAAGCTCGCCGGCCTCGTACTGGTGACTGTCGTTATCGCTGCCTGCACCGAAGACCTCGACAATAGCGCGGGGTGTCCGCTGTTGTGTGTGGACCAGCAGGCAGGCTTGCAGACAGTAACACTCGACGCCGTGACTTTCGATAGCACGGTGTCTTCGCTGACAGGCCAGGGCACGGAGCTGTCACTTCTTTTATCGACACGCGGCGATACCGTCGATTCGCGCGCGATCATCCGGTTCGATTCGATCCCTGGCCGTTTCAGGAAGCCAGGTAACGACACCACCACATTCCCGTTAACGACTGCCGACAGCGTATTGCTGCGTCTGCGCATCGATACGATCGGCGGAAAAATCCCGGATCAGGTGACTCTTGACGTGTACGACGTTAACTCGCCCGCTGCCGACAGCCTGGTGGCTCCGATTGCCGCGCTGTTCACGCCCGCCCGACTCATCACGTCGCAGACGTACGCGAAGGCCGATCTCAAAGACTCCGTTACGATCGGCTTTTCGTCGAGCGCAATTGTTTCGCGCGCCGGTGGCCCGATGCGACTCGGTATCCGTGCGCGCGCGAGTAAGTCCGTGCAATTCAAGATCAGATCAACGGAATTCGGTGGTGCTCCGACGACGCTCAGTTATCGCGTTTCTCCCGACACGACGATTGCGAAGGTCGTCCTTCAGCCGTTGTCGAAGACACCGGCGGGCAACACGTCTCAGCAGATCTCGCTAGCTGATTACACCCTTCTCGTAAAAGGAACAGCGACAGGCGCGGCAAACCAGCTGAACGTGGGCGGACTGCCTGCACGGCGCGTCTATCTCAAGTTCAACGTTCCGGTTTTCATCACGGATTCTGTGGACATCGTTCGGGCGTCGCTCCTGCTCACGCAAATATCAAATACGCAGATCGATCCCGACGACACTGTCTTCGTCATACCAAATGTTGGACTTGCCACTGACGCGGTGAAGGACATTCCGAAGGCCGCGCAGATAACGGCCATTGCCAACGCCGATACGCTTAGAGCGCATCCCGGCGCCTCGGGGGTCAGGACAATCGAGATCGCCCAGATCCTCAGCCTATGGCGCTCGCAGGTAGCCAGCAACACCCCGCGTGTTATCGTGCTACTGAGCACGCAGGAAGGCGAATCGCCGCTCGAAGCCAGGTTCTTCTCAATAGAAGCAGCACCCGATCAACGGCCGCGGCTTCGAATTACCTACTCCACCAGAAAGTCAAAGGGACTGCCATGATGCGCCGGCCTTCAATCATTGCCCTGGCGGTGGTGGCTGTCGTCACTTCAGTTTCGGCATCGGCGCAGGGGTCGCTCGGCACTCAGGGGTTTGGCTATCCGCCCGGGCAGTTCAGCACCCGGTCGCTCGCCACTGGCGGCGCGCTCAGTGAGTTTGACCTCGACTCACCAATCAACCCGGCGTCTACGGGACTAGCTGGAGAGCCGCGACTGTTTCTCCAGTACGAGCCGGAGTTCAGAAGGCTCACCAACGGTGCCACAAGCTCCAACACGACGACTTCGCGGTTTCCCGTGATCGCGGTGCTCATTCCGGCTGGGACCCACACAACGCTTGGTGTCTCGGTCTCGACCTTCCTCGATCGGTCGTCGGCTACGAAGATCACTCGCACGCTGGACGTAGCGGGTACTCTCGCCAACATCACCGAAACGAACCGCGTCGTGGGTTCTATCAACGACGTTCGCCTCTCCGCCGGCTACGCGCCAAATCAGAAAGTTCAGGTCGGTCTCGGCGGACACGTCTTCACAGGACAAAACCGCGACCAGTTCTCGCAGACGTTTCCCGACACGCTGAAGTTCAGCGCTATCAACCAGGTTACTAGTCTTTCGTTCACGGGCTTCGGAGTTTCTGCCGGCGTTCTCCTCCGGCCTTCGCGCATTCTCTCAATTGGAATTAGCGGCCTCAAGGGGGCGAAGATTTCGACCCACGTCGGTGACACGACGGTCACCGAGGCGAACATTCCGGATCGCATCTCGGCGGGTTTTTCCTATGAGGGAATTCCTGGCTCGAGCATTTCCGCTCGCGTGTCGCGCGAGCTGTGGTCTAAGCTGAATGGTCTTTCTGGCCCCACCGGAAGCGCTGCGGTCGATGGTTGGGATTCAGGTTTGGGACTTGAGGCCGCCGGCCCTCGCATTTCCGAAAGACAGACCATCTTTCGTCTCGGCGCCCGCTTTCGTACGCTGCCGTTCGAGGCCGCAAAAGAGAAAGTGAAAGAGCTGTCGTTCTCGGGCGGATTGGGGGCGCAGTTTTTCCGCAATCGCGCGGCTTTCGATTTCGGTGCTGAGTACGCGACGAGAAAGTCGAACGCGGCTTCGCTCAGCGACATCAAGGAGCGCGCGTTCATCTTCAGTTTTGGTTTGCGTGTAAGGCCGTGAGGTCATGGACGAGCAAGTGATCGAAACCGGTCCGCTTGTCCTCGTCGCTGACGATGTGCTGGCGAACGTAGAGCTCCTGTTCGATCAGCTCCACACTCTGGGCTACCGTACCGTCGCGGCGTACGACGGCCCGTCCGCTGTCGCTGCTTGTTTCGAGCACAACCCGGACCTCTGCATTCTCGATGTTTCCATGCCCGCCGGTGATCTTGGCGTCGATACCCGGTCAACCGGTTTCGAGGTATGTCGCCGCATCAAGCGCGATCCGCGTACTTCGCGAATCCCCGTGATTTTTGTCACGGCGCTTAACGACACCGGCGATCGCGTTCGGGGCATCGAAGCCGGGGGCGATGACTTTCTCACCAAACCACACAATCGCCTGGTGCTCGGTGCGCGCGTCAGAAGTCTCTTGAAACTGAAGGCGGCAACCGACGCGCTGGAGAACAGTTACCGCAAGCTTCGCGAGTTGGAGAAGGTTCGCGACGATCTGATGAAGATGATCGTACACGATCTCAAGAGTCCGCTGACATCCGTGCTGGCGACGCTCGAGCTGTTGGGCGACGGAGATTTCGGGGAATTGTCGGACGATCAGCGACGCGCAGTAGGAGACGCCGAAGGAAAATCGGAAGACTTGCTTGCGCTCATCGAGGACATTCTCGAGGTCGCGCGAATAGAGGAAGCGGCCGTGAGCCTTGTGCCGACGCCAATTGCGCCCGCCGCGCTACTGAGCGAGCTCATGTACGAATGGGGCCACCGCTTTCAGCAGGAGAGCACGAATGCCTCGCTGAAGGTCGAGGACGACACTCCGGTATTTCACGCCGACAAGGCGCTGGTCAAACGCGTTTTTTCGAACCTGATTCAGAATGCAGTGACGCACTCCTCAAGTCCGATCGATCTTGTGATCAGTGCGCGTCAGGCCGGCGACTCCGTGCTTTTCACGGTCAGCGATAACGGACCGGGAATTCCGCCCGAATACCACGAGGTGATCTTCCGAAAATTTGGCCAGGTTGCGGGAAGTATTACTCCACGCGTCCGCAGCTCTGGGCTCGGCCTGACTTTCTGCAAGCTGGTTGTTGACCTGCACGGCGGCATGATCTGGGTGAAGAGCAGGGAAGGGGATGGAAGCCACTTCTTCGTGCAGCTTCCGATCAGTCCGGCACCTGATCTGAACGCAACCCAAAGCGGTGCGTCGAAAGTGCGCATTCGGGGCACCACACTCGAAGCCTGATGAAGGTCTTTGTTCAGACATACGGGTGTCGCGCAAATCAGTACGACACTGAAGCCGTGCTGGGCCTGCTTGCGTCGGCCAGCGTTGAAGTCGTCCAGAATGCGGAGAATGCCGACTTCGCCGTTTTCAACAGCTGCTCGGTAACGAGCGCCGCTGAAGCCGACCTTCGCTCCGGTATTCGTCGCGCGGTGCGTCTCAATCCTTCCATTCGCACCGTTGTGATGGGCTGCGCGCCCGGTATCAGCGATCGGAGTGAAGCGACGACGCCCCTCGCGAGCCTGCCGTCTGTTGAATGGCTCGTTGTTGGTGGCGATGTCAGAGGGGTCGGTGTGGCGCTCGGTCTCTCATTGCCTGACGTTGCGCGCCCGACGACGCAAACTGGATCCCGCGCACTGCTTCGAATCCAGGACGGATGTGACGAGCATTGCACATTCTGCGTCGCAACCCGCGCGCGTGGGTCGAACCGGTCGCGGCATATAGGCGAGATCATCAATGAAGCCGTCTCGCTTTCTGCAACCCATCCCGAAATTGTTCTCACCGGCATTCATATCGGCACCTACGGCGCGGATACCGGCTCGTCGCTCGGCGAGCTGCTCGAGCGGCTGGTGGCTGAAACGGAGTCGGTGCGATTCCGGTTGACGTCCATTGAGGCGACCGAGGTTGATGAAAGACTTGCCTGGCTGCTGACGAGCGATTCGAGACGCGTTGCCCCTCATCTTCACGCGCCGCTCCAGTCGGCGTCGAGCCGGATTCTCCGGCGAATGGGAAGACATTGGTACGATGCTGCGTCGTATTCCAGCGCCGTCATTCGCCTGATTGGTGAACGTGACATCTTTGCGCTTTCCGGGGACGTCATCTGCGGTTTTCCAGGTGAAACCGAGTCAGACCATTCAGAGACCGTCGACATGGTGAGGGCTTTGCCTTTTACAGCCCTGCACGTCTTCCCGTATTCGCCGCGTCCGGGAACCGCAGCGATCAAGCTGAAGGATGCCGTAGCCGATTCCACTGTGTCCCGCAGAGCCAGGGAACTTCGCGCAATTGCGGCTGAGAAAGCGCAACTGTACTCGGCGCGGCAGTCGGGTCGGATAGCTGACGTAATTGCAGTTGGGAACGGCGTCGGTCTCACTGAAGACTATCTTTCAGTGGATATCCCCGATTTACGAATACCGCGGCGATCCCGGTTCGGAGCAACGCTGGATTTCGTGAACGGCCGCCTTGTCGCCATCCCAGTTTCCGTGACTGAATGACCGAGTCCGTCCGCCCGAGCGTCTACATCGAAACCTACGGGTGCCAGATGAACGTCAGCGACTCCGAGTTGATACTTGGAAAGCTGGTCGAATCGGGCTACGATGAGACAAGCGTGCCCGAGAACGCGGACCTCATTCTGCTCAACACATGCGCCATTCGGGAACATGCAGAACAGCGCGTGCTTGGTCGCCTGGGCGAAATGAAGAGCCGCATGAAGAAGGGCGCGGTCGTCGGTGTGACTGGCTGCATGGCCCAGCGACTCGGACCTAAAATTCTCGAGCGCGCGAAACATGTCAGTCTCGTCATCGGTCCTGACGGATACCGATCGCTTCCGCTGCTCGTCGAGAACGCGCGGCGCGGCACTCGCGCCACGGCTACCGATTTCGATCTCGAAGAGCATTACGAGGATTTTACGCCGCGCCGTTTCGACAAGGTAAAAGCGTGGATTCCGGTTCAGCGTGGCTGTGACTATCGATGCACGTACTGCATCGTCCCGACTACCCGCGGCCCGGAGCGCAGCAGAAATCTTGACGAGGTCGTTCGCGAGACACACGAAATAGTCGCCGAAGGAATGACTGAAGTCGTGTTGCTGGGCCAGACTGTCAATTCGTACACTGACGGCAATCACGACTTCGCGGACCTGCTTCGCGCGGTTGGCGCCGTTGCCGGAGTAAAGCGTCTTCGGTTCACGAGCCCTCATCCCAATGATTTCAGCGATCGCGTGATAGCGGCCATGGCCGAGACCGACGCGGTGTGCGAGCACGTTCACTTGCCGATGCAGTCGGGTTCCTCAAAGACTCTTAAGCGAATGCTTCGGAGATATTCACGCGACGGGTATTTTGAGTGCGTCGACCGTCTGCGAAGCGCGATGCCCGGGCTTGCGATGACAACCGACATCATCGTCGGATTTCCTGGCGAAACCGAAGAAGATTTCGACGAGACGTTGAGCGCCGTCCGCGCGGTTGGTTTTGACGACGCGTACACATTCAAGTTTTCGCCGCGCGAGGGAACGCCGGCGACTCGTATGCCCGAGAGCGAGACAATTTCGGATGAGGTTGCCAGCGATCGTCTTGCACGCCTCATCTCGACCGTTCGCGCGGGGACGCGTGAGCGCAATCTTGGAGCGCTTGGCCAGCGCCGGGAAGTATTGATCGAGAAGCAGGCGCGTCGCGGCGGACTGCTTCAGGCGAGAACGCGCGATTTCAAGACGGTAATCGTTCCCGGGGAAAAGGAAATGATCGGGACGTACGCGAACGTAGAGCTGACCGGAACGACGGGATCGACCTTCACCGGGACGATCCTGCGAGAGCGCGCGGCCCTGCCAATGGCGAGTAGTGGTTAGCTTTGGACTTACCCGGGAGTACCCAATAGTCCTGCATTTCTGCCAGTTAACAGCAGAACCCCGTAACTGCAATTAGGGAGGACGGCGGGAGGAAACCTTGGGAGAAAGGCGAGAGACACAATCGGCCGGGCCTATCCGATTTTCTGTGTGTGAGGTCGGTTAACGGATAGGCTCAGCTCTCGAGGTTGAAGCGTTCAACGAACAGAATGGCGAAGTGGGTCATTGCCGGCTTCCAGACAGTCGAGCTGTTTTTCCATTTCTTTACGATGTTACGTAGCGCGAGATAGATCAACTTCCCTGCGGCCTCGTCATTCGGAAAATGTCC
>JBDSBT010000114.1:0-4070 GCA_039921425.1 Gemmatimonadaceae bacterium
ACGTCACGTCTCGCGCAGGTGATGTCGATGCTGCCGTTTTCGGCGCCGATCATCATGCCGTTGCGATTGGCGCTGGGAAGCGTGCCATGGTGGGAGCTGACTGTCGCTTTGGTTGGCGTGCTCGTAGCGTGCTTCGCGGCGACATGGTTCGCGGCTCGTATCTACCGGGTGGGACTATTGATGTATGGCAAGCGGCCGACACTTGGGGAGATGATAAAATGGGTCAGTTATTCAGGATAGACCCAGGGAGAACAAAAAGGCCTCGCCTTTCGACGAGGCCTTTTATTCGGAACTATTGCTAGTTCGCTGCCTGAGCCGACATCGAGGTTTCGCAGTAGCGATCGAACGCCCCAACAAGATCATCTGCAATCTCTCCTGAAGTGCGACCTTCGATCTGATGCCGCTCGAGCATGAAGACAACCTTGCCGTCCTTCAAGAGGCCGATCTGCGGCGACGAAGGCGGATAGCCAATGAAGTAGCTGCGCGCGCGCTGGACTGCCTGCGTGTCCTGCCCAGCGAAGACGGTCGTCAGGGCATCGGGCTTCACTGTGTGCTGGAGCGCGCGCGCGACTGCTGGACGCGCGTTGCGCGCGGCGCATCCGCATACCGAGTTCACGACCACCAGCGTCGTGCCTTTCGAATCCTTCAGCTTCGCATCCACTTCTTCTACCGTGCGCATTTCTTCAACACCGAGCTGCGTGAGTTCCTGACGCATCGGCGTAACCATTCTCTCGTCGTACATATTCATCCCCACTGGTTGTTGTGTCGTTGTTCCATCGAATAATAGAGGATTGGCCGGTCTAACGCCTACCTGCGCCGCCGCTCAATGAAGCGTTCGCCCGGGATTCCGGCATTTATTGTCCCGTCGCTCCAGGCCGAGTGCTCTTTTCTAAGCAGCATATAGCGAACCCATTTGACGATGCCAGCCAGAAGCAGCGAGAAAAGCGAGATGGTGATGATTCGCCAGCCGATGGTTCCAAGCGCCATTCCTGGCCAGTCGTGGAAATGCGCGGCGCCCGTACCCAGTGACTCGCGGTGCATCCAGATGAGGATCAGGCTCACGGTCATTTCCGCCGCGCCTTCGATCGCTGCGAAGGCAGGCGCTCTCCATACCCAGTCGCGAAGGGCAAAGCGGCCGAGGTGGATAGTGGCCATCGCGAGGAGAAAGAGGGCGCCGAATGTCAGTGTCACGGCGATGTAGAGGCCGCTGGGGCCGTCAGATCTGCCCAGCACCACCGCCCGATAGAGCCTGGCAATGATGCCCGTGACGAGTGCCATGTCTACGAGAGACCTGGAGAGCCGGGAGAATGCCGCGGGCTCGCGGACTCGCCAGCCGCCCGAAAGGCGCTGGCGCAAATGCTCGCTGTTCTGCCTCGCGATGAAATCGCGCATGGCTTGAATCTAGTCGGAGGACAGTATTTGCGCGTTACCTGCCGCGAGTAACGACCGTCAATTTGATGCTATGCACAACAGACTGCGGAGTTGTAGTTTGCGGTCAGCGGTTCGGCGCGGAAAGCGGTAGCGAAGAGTTGCCTAATCGACAGCAGTCGAGCCTCCGCTTTTACCTGATCCAGTGCCCCAGTCTGCTCCACCGAATATCGGTGATGAATGGCAGCGGCTTGTCGCTGTCGTCCGCGTTGTACGCGTAATACACGAACATCGGCTTGCCGCGAATGTTCTCCCTCGGCACGAAGCTCCAGTAGCGACTGTCTTTCGAGTTGTAGCGACTGTCGCCCATCATGAAGTAGTGCTTCGCCGGAACGACGAACGGACCCCAGTTATCGTGAGTCGGCTGATCGGGCGCAGAGCCGAAGCGCGACGCTTTCAGGCCAACCGCTTTTTGCCAATCCATGAGGGGATCGACTGAATCGAACTCCTGTCCCGTCGGCCCCCCGAAGCTTTTTCGCTGTGGCGCTCCGTTCACGTACAGCTGTCCTTTTCTCATGAACAGGGTATCACCAGGCATTCCAACCATCCGCTTTACGAGCGTGGGGTTTGGATCCCACGGCTGGTCCTTCTGATCTGGCGACTTGAATACAACGACGTCATTGCGCGCCGGATCCTTGATGCCGGGCAGGCTCGTGTCAGTGAATGGAATGTGGGGACCGTAAACCAGTTTGTTCACGAAAAGCCAGTCACCAACGAGAAGCGTCGGGATCATGCTGCCGGAAGGAATCCGGTACGCTTCGACTATGAACGTGCGGAGAAAAATGAAAAACAGGAGCGCGCTGAGAAGCGCCTTGAAATTCTCCCAGAAAGAGCGCAGCGCGGAGCGTTGCGCAAAGGGGCGCGCTTGTTGAGCGCGCCCCTTGCTCGACGTGACAGCCAATGTGCTTTACTTGAGGTGCTTGTTTACGAGCCGTGTCATCTCGAACATGGAAACCTGCTTGGTACCGCCGAACACGGGACGGAGGTTGTCGTCGGCGTTGATCATGCGACGGTTCTTGGAATCCTGGAGCCCCTTACGCTTGATGTAAGCCCAGAGCTTCTTCGTGACTTCGGTGCGTGGAAGCGGAGCGGTTCCCACTACCATGCCCAGCTGGGCGCTCGGCGTCATCGGCTTCATGAAAGCTGCACTCGGCGTGCGCTTCGTCGCCGACTTCTTCTTCGCGGGAGCCTTCCTCTTGGCGGGAGCCTTCTTCGCGGTCGGTTTTTTCGCTGCTGACTTCGAGGACGACTTCTTCGCCGAGCTCTTCTTCTTCGCAGTGGCCATCGCTTCTCCTGGTGTTGTGAATCAGGGCGGCTATTCTCGCCGACGCGGGTGCGCGTCTCGCGAGGCAAAGTATAGCCGCATTATCTAATTGCAAGAGGGAAAATACACTGTTTTACGAGAGAAGAAGCTCCATCATCCGGACATCGTAGGGATCAGGAGTTGGGTCTTCATCCCCTATGTCGTAGTTCAGTTGAGGAGTCTCGAGCACGAGCGGGACGCTGTTTGACCGCGGATCGTCGAGCAACCAGCGAAATGGTTTTTCCCCTACGGCGCCGTCACCAATCAGTACATGTCTGTCTTTATTGGATCCTAGAGCACCCTCACTGTCGTTGAGGTGAAAGAACGACGGTGGCTCACCGGTCTTCTCTTCAAAGTCATCGATGATCGCCTTGAACATTTCCTTCGAGTGCGTGATCTCGTAGCCCGACGCAAAGAGGTGACAGGTGTCGAGTCCGTACCCCGTCCGCGCGCGTAGTCCTTTCGGAATGTGCGAGAGAATATCAGCGATCTCGTCCGCTGTTTTCCCCATAGTGCGACCGGCACCCGCGGTATTTTCGATGAGCAGCCTGGTGTTGGAATCGGCTGCCTTCAACGCCTGAACCATCGCCGCCGCAATACGCTTTGCCGATTCCGATCGCTCGCTGTCGCCAGCAGATCCCGGGTGGAAGCAGACCTGCCCCACTCCGATTGCGCTCGACCGCTCCATCTCTTTCGCGAGCCCGCCGGCGGCGCGAATCCACTTGTCGTCATCCGGCGTCGCGACACTCAGCACATACGCCGCGTGAACCACAACCTTCTCCGGCATTATGTTCGTTTCGGCAAGCGCTGACTTGAATCGCTCAACTCGCTCTGGTTTGATCGAGACCTTGTCGCCGTAATACTTGGGAATCGCGGTGAAGAGCTGCATTGCTGTCATACCAGCATTGCCAGCTCTCTTTACGGCCATGTGAATCCCGCCGTTGTTGATCGTATGTGCACCGATGTATTTGGCCATGCCTGGCTCCCGAGCAGAATCCGTGCTGTGGATCGGAAAAGAAGTCATATGTTCTACGGAAATCGCAATCCAACAGAAGCTAGGATCATGTTCGCTCGCCCAGACTGTCCGCTCTTGGGAAAAATCGAGTGATACCGGATGTCAACGAAGGGCGTGAAGGAAGACAGATGGAAAACCGAGCCGGCTCCGACGTTCAGGCCCCAGTGGGTTTCGGACGAGGGGCCGAACATGCTCCCCGAGCAACTTTGTCCGGTGCATGCGTCGTCGAACGAGAAGTGATACGCACCGACGCCACCGGAGATGTAGGGTAACGCTCCTCCACCCGGCGCCATGACGATCTCCTCACCGAGATCGTACTGCGCA
>JBDSBT010000115.1:0-8064 GCA_039921425.1 Gemmatimonadaceae bacterium
GCCTGGGTCTGAGTCTGGCGAAATGTGTCGAGCGTGACGCTGAGCGCCTCGTCGTTGGTCGCCAGGATCGCCGTGGCGAGCAACGCCGCGTTGATCGCGCCGGCTTTTCCAATCGCGAGAGTTCCAACCGGCACACCGGCAGGCATTTGCACGATCGAAAGAAGTGAGTCCACGCCTTGAAGGGCTCTTGATTCAACCGGCACGCCGAGCACTGGAAGGGTCGTCTTGGCGGAAACCATTCCCGGCAGGTGCGCGGCACCGCCAGCTCCAGCGATGATCACCTTCAAGCCCCTCTCGCGCGCCGTTGACGCATACTCGAAGAGAAGGTCGGGAGTGCGATGAGCCGATACAACCCGCGTCTCGTTTGAAACGCCGAGCGCATCGAGAGTCTCGACGGCGTGACGCATCGTTTCCCAGTCCGATTTGGATCCCATGATCACGCCGACTTTAGGATTGGCGTGCATCGATCAGGACATCGGCAGCGACTGGCCTTGCGCCTCGATGGGAGGAGCCGTCAGAATGCCGAGCTCACTCGCAACAGCGAGCGTCTCCTCCGCGATCGCCGAATCGAGCTCGATCAATTCGTTTGATGCAGGCGAGCGAAAATCGAGTGCAAGTTGACTGACTCGCATGAAGCTTCGTCGATGATGGGGTGTGATACCATGAGAGTCGAGTCCTCGAATGTGCGCCTTCGTCGTGTATCCGACGTTTCGCTCCCAGGTGTATGCCGGATACCGAATTGCAAGACGCGCCATCAGCCGGTCGCGAGTGACTTTAGCGATTATCGACGCGCATGCGATGGTGTGGCAACGTGCGTCTCCGTGAACGATCGCAGTATGCGGAACCGGCAGCGTGCGCATCGTCTTACCGTCGATGATGACGTAATCCGGCTTGACGTTCAGGCGGCTGAGCGCCCGCTTCATCGCCAGGACGCTTGCCTGATAGATGTTGAACCTCTCGATTTCTCGCACGGAGGCGG
Organism: Gemmatimonadaceae bacterium; assembly: GCA_039921425.1. GTDB lineage: Bacteria > Gemmatimonadota > Gemmatimonadetes > Gemmatimonadales > Gemmatimonadaceae > UBA4720. Next base: position 980 of record JBDSBT010000115.1, read on the forward strand.
CGCCAAGCGCAAACGAGATGGCGCGTTCCTGAATTCGTCCGCAAAGACGAACACGTTCGTCGGCCGAGAGCATCTTGGAGTCATCAACGCCGCGAATGGCCCGCATGTCCGGAGGCATGATCACGGCGCACGCGACAACGGGCCCGGCGAGCGGACCTCGACCGACTTCGTCCACACCAGCCAAAAGGGGTCCCCGCTCCAGGCGAAGATCCCTTTCGATGTGTGTCCAGCGTTTTAGTCTGTACGGAGCGCGACCTTTTGGGGTGGGCTCTTTCGAGCCCATTTCGGTCGTTGCTGTCTCCGCGTGTTCGCCTGAATCTGAAGTCCGCATCTATCCGCTAAACTAAAGCGGTTCGCGGACTTTTGCCTTACGCCTGGGTGCCCGGAACCTGCGCTCGCACCTTCCGCTCCTTGATGCGGGTAGCCTTACCCGTGAGGTGACGGAGGTAGTAGAGTTTCGCGCGACGAACGCGGCCACGACGTACCACGACGACCGTCGCAATCATCGGGCTGTGGCTCGGGAAGATGCGCTCGACGCCGATGCCGCCTGAGATCTTGCGAACCGTAAAGGTCTCACTGACACCGCTGCCGCGACGGGCAAGGCATACACCCTCGAACGCCTGAAGACGCTCCTTGTCACCTTCTTTAACGCGGACGTTGACGCGAACCGTGTCTCCCGCGCGGAATGGTGGCAGATCGGTGCGGAGCCACTCTTTCTGGGTTTCGATAAATGGATGCATATAAAGCTCGGGGCGGAGGTTAACAGCCCAGTTCAAGGTGTGGTTCGGGAGTAGCATTTCAAGTTACCCAAGCCCAGGACAAAATGCCAGTTCCCCTCGCCCCGGTCCTCACTCCCGCAATCCACGGCGGCTGGTGAGCCGAATCCCTTCTTCTTCCCTCCATCTCGCAATTCGGGCGTGATCCCCCGACAGCAAAACCGCCGGAACCCCATACCCACGAAAATCCGGCGGTCGCGTATATGATGGTGCGCTAATGCCACGATCGAAAAACGAATCACTGCGGGCAGAGTCGAGATCGGACATCGCTCCCGGAATCAGCCGCACGGTCGCATCAATGATTGCGAGAGCTGCTGCCTCTCCTCCGCTGAGAACAAAGTCCCCGAGCGATATCTCCTCGGTCGCCAAATGATCGCCAACTCTCTGATCAACGTCCTTGTAATGCCCGCATAAAAGCGTGAGCTCACTTCCTTCAGCAAAGCGAACGGCGTCAGCATGACCAAACTGCTTTCCACGGGGAGATAGCAGAACTATCGGCGCCTTCGCTTCGATCGCTTCAACCGCCTCGAAGAATGGCCCCGGTTTCATTACCATTCCGGCGCCGCCGCCATAGGGCGCATCATCGACAGTCTTGTGCTTGTCGTGAGTGTAATCGCGCAGATCTACAAGATTGTACTCGACTCCGCCTGCTGCCATTGCACGGGCAGGAATACTCAGCCCCAGCGGCCCGGCGAAAAAATCAGGAAAGATTGTGACGACATTGATCCGGAGCGTCATCGCCTACTCGAACATCCCGACTTCCGACTTCACCACGACCGTCCGCGCTTCAGTATCCGTCCGTTCGACAACCTCCGGACGATAGGGCACCAGCACACTTCCCTTCGATGTCTTCACGTCGAGCGTCAATCCCTGCGGCAGCTCGTAGAACGCAGTTACTTCGCCAATCGACTGCCCACTCGACAGCTCCACCTTCATTCCGATAAGGTCGTGAAGATAGACCTCGTCGTCGCCCAGCGGCTCGAGCTCTTCGACAGGAGCAAGCAGATAACGGCCGCGAAGTACCTCTGCCTCGTTCCTGTCGGCGACCGTGTCGAACTTGATCATCAGCCCACCCTTGAATGGCCTCACGCCACCGACGACGAGCGTGTTTGACCGATTCTTCAGGTTTCCGGCCGCGTCACCCACAAAAACACGACGGCCGGACGCGAAAACCGCGTCCGGCGCATCTGTCAGCGGCTCGACTACCACCTCGCCGCGAATTCCCTGAGCATTGCGGATCAGCCCAACGATCGCCAATGCATCGGCTGCCACTTACGCCTCTGTGCTGCCTGCTACGTCGTCGGCGTGAAGTGCTGCTTCTTCTGCTTCGGTGCGCTCTGGAAGCGCGACCGCTGCCTGCTTGAGCTCGATACCGAGGCGCTGCTCGTGACGGCGCTTAAGAACACCAGCGCGGCGAAGAAGGGAGCGAACCGTGTCGCTCGGCTGTGCGCCAACGCCGAGCCAGTAATTGGCGCGCTCTTCGTTGACTGTGAGACCACCCTGTGCCATGCGCGGAGCATACTGGCCAATGATCTCAATGAACTTTCCGTCACGCGGGCTCTGCGAGTCGGCGACGACAATACGGTACGCTGGTGACTTTTTCCGCCCGACTCGGCGGAGACGAATTCTTACCATCGGTATTTCTCCGTGTAGCAAATGGTCTCGTGATACTTCGGGCTCATCGCTCGGCCGGCGTTTCCGGCAAGCACCCGATCCTGCGGCAGCGGCGTTTTACCGCTGTCCAAACATACCCGGCATGCCCGGCATTCCCAACCTTCCGCCGCCGCCCTGGGACATCTTTTTCATCATTTTCTGCATTTCGCGAAACTGATCGAGAAGGCGGTTCACGTCGCTGATTGTCCGCCCGGACCCCTTTGCTATCCTCGAGCGACGTGTCCCGTTGATGAGTGACGGATTCTTTCGCTCTTCCGGCGTCATCGAGAGGATCATCGCCTCGATGTGCTTCATTCGCTTCGGGTCGATCTTCGCCTGACTCAATGCCTTCGCATTGACGCCGGGAATCATCTTCAGCACGCCCTCGAGAGGGCCCATCTTCTCGATCTGCTTCATCGACTTGAGGAAATCGCTCAGGTCCATTCCCTCTTTCTTGAGCTTCTTCTGAAGACGCTTCGCTTCCGTCTCATCGAACGCTGCCTGCGCTTTCTCGACTAGCGAGACGACATCTCCCATCTGAAGAATTCGCCCGGCCATTCGGTCGGGATGAAATTCCTCGAGCGCGTCGAGCTTTTCGCCGACACCGATGTACTTGATCGGTTTCTTGAGAACTCCGTAAATCGACAGCGCCGCACCACCACGTGCATCGCCGTCCATTTTTGTGAGAATCACGCCGGTGACGCCAAGCGCGTTGTCGAAACCCTGAGCGATTTTCACCGCTTCCTGGCCCGTCATTCCGTCGGCGACGAACAGGATTTCGGTTGGACGGACCGCTTCTTTCAGCCGGCGAAGCTCGTCCATCATGTCTTCGTCGATCTGAAGACGACCAGCGGTATCGACAATGACGACCCGATCGCGATCGCGCTTTGACTGCTCGATACCGGCCTTTGCGATCTTCACCACGTCCTTCGTGGTGCGATCGGCGTAAACGGGAACGTCGAGCTGCTTGCCGAGGGTCTCGAGCTGGTCGATCGCGGCCGGTCGATAGACGTCGGCGGCGACAAGGCGAGTAGGCCTTCCCTCACCTTTCAGCTTGAGAGCGAGCTTGCCGGCCGTGGTCGTTTTTCCGGAACCCTGAAGACCGACCATCATGATGACCGTCGGTGGAACCGAGCTGAGCTTCAGTCCTTCGCGACGCTCGCCGAGCATGTTGGCAAGTTCTTCGTGGACGATCTTGATGAGCTGCTGAGCGGGCGAGACTGCGCTAAGTGCAGTAACGCCAACGGCTTTCTTCTCTACCCGCTCGAGGAACTCACGGGTGAGCTGGAAATTGACGTCGGCCTCGAGGAGGACGCGCCGCACCTCGCGGAGCCCTTCCTTGATGTCGGATTCGCTGAGAGTTCCGCGTCCGCGTAGGCGGGCAAACGTGGCTTCGAGCTTTTCGCTGAGGTCTTCGAACATAGCCTTCAAATTTAACCCGGCGACGCCGGTCCATTCAATGGACGATGTCGCCCGGAAAGTGAGCATCCCGGTCTGGCCGCTGCAAAACCCCGAGGGTATTTTGCGAGCTTCGCTTCTCACGCAAAAGGCAGGACTTGAAACAGGATCTCGAAACCGCACTCGCTTCCCGCTATCGCATCATCCGCGAGCTGGGACGTGGCGGCATGGCTACGGTCTACCTGTCGGACGATCTGCGTCACGATCGAAGAGTCGCCGTCAAGGTTTTGCATTCCGAGCTTAGCTCATCGCTCGGCCCCGATCGTTTCCTGCGCGAGATCAAGCTCGCTGCGCGTCTGAATCATCCGCACATAGTTCCGCTTTACGATTCGGGTGAGGCCGAAGGCTTTTTGTATTACGTGATGCCACTCGTCGAAGGTGAATCGCTGCGCGATCGCCTTTTGCGCGATGGACATATCTCGCCGGAAGAATCACTTCAAATCACGCGCGGAATAGCGAGCGCGCTCGACTACGCGCATCGGCAGAACATCGTGCATCGGGATATCAAGCCCGAGAACGTTATGCTTCAGGACGGCGAAGCTCTGGTTACGGATTTCGGAATCGCCAAAGCCGTGAGCGTCGCGTCGGGTGACACGCTCACGCAAACCGGAATGATGATCGGCACTCCTGCGTACGTGAGTCCGGAGCAGGCGGCCGGCGAAAACGTGATCGACGGGAGAAGCGATCAATACAGCCTTGCCTGCGTTCTGTACGAAATGCTCTCCGGCCGCAAACCCTTCTCGGGCGCAAATGCCCAGGCGGTGTTAAGCAAGCGCTTCACCGAGCCGGTGCCATCCATTCGCGAACACTTCCGTGATGCGACAGCGGAAATAGAGTCGGCACTTCAGAAAGCACTCTCAAAGCAGAGCGAAGACAGATTTCCGACGACAATCGAATTTGCTCGCGCGCTCGTCGCCTCTCATCTCTCGACTCCGGATGGAAGCCTCCTCACCTCTGCCGGGTCTGGAACCGCAAAGTCGATCGCGGTTCTGCCGTTCATCAGCCAGAGCGCTGACCCAGAAGGCGAATACTTCGCGGATGGCGTTGCCGAGGAGATCATTAATGCGCTGTCGAAAATCAAGGCGCTCAAAGTGTCGTCCAGAACTTCGTCGTTCTCGTTCAAGGGAAAGAACGAAGACATCCGCGAAATAGGTCGCAAGCTCCAGGTGGGCACAGTGCTGGAAGGTAGCGTTCGCAAATCCGGTAAGCGGCTGCGTGTGACCGCTCAGCTCGTCAACGCAACGGACAACTCTCAGCTGTGGGCCGAGCGTTACGACAGGGAGATGGAAGACGTGTTCGAGATTCAGGATGAGATCGCGTCGAGCATCGTATCCGCACTACGCGTTGTCCTGACACCGGAAGAGAAGAAGGCGATCGAGCAGGTTCCGACGGCGAACGTGGAAGCGTACGAGTTCTATCTGCGCGGCCGGCAATTCTTTCATCAGCATCGCCGTCGCGCCCTCGAGTTTGCGATGCAGATGTTCGAGCGCGCCGTCGAGCTCGACCCTGGGTACGCGCTCGCGCACGCTGGCGTCGCCGACTGCTGCTCCTTCATGTATCAGTACTACCACGCGGCCCCGCAGCATCTCAAGCGAGCAGAGGCCGCGAGCAAACGCGCGCTCGAGCTCGCTCCGCATCTTGCAGAAGCGCATGCGTCGCGCGGCGTGGCTGTTTCTCTTACTGGTCAGTTCGACGAGGCCGAGAAGGAGTTTCAGGAGGCGATGCGTCTCGATCCCAAGTCTTTCGAGGCGGCCTACTTCTACGGGCGTGCGTGCATGGCGGTTGGCACTTGGGACGAAGCGGCAAAATGGCTGGAGCGGGCCGCGATGGTGCGCCCCGACGATTTCGTCTCGCAGGTGTTCCTCTCCAATTGCTATGAAGAACTCGGGCGTTCCGACGATTCGACACGGGCCAAGCGCCGCGGCTTCGACGCAGCGCGGAAGCACCTCGAATTAAATCCCGACAATCCGCGCGCCTTGTACATGGGGGCACTTGCCCTGTCAGGCCTTGGCGAGTCCGAACGTGCGCGAGACTGGAACCGCCGCGCAATGAAGATGGAGCCTGATGATCCCTCGGTGCTTTACAACATTGCGTGCGTCTTTGCGCGCGAGGGACTAATCGACGAAGGTATTCAGACGCTCAGCCGCGCATTGGACAACGGCTTTGGCCATTGGCAATGGCTCGAGCAGGATCCTGACCTGGCAAGTCTTCAGGCAGATCCGCGGTACGCATCTCTCCTCGCGCGCAAATCAACCGCTACCGCTCCGCTGTGACGACGATGCACAAAGGGCTCGAGGACGCTCTGCAAGCTACCTACCGACTCGACCGCGAGCTTGGCCGCGGCGGAATGGCGACTGTATACCTCGCGCTGGACATTCGTCACAATCGACGCGTCGCGCTCAAGGTTCTTCATCCCGACCTGAGTCATTCAATTGGACCCGACCGCTTTCTCAGGGAGATACAGCTCGCGGCGCAGCTGAACCATCCGCACATAGTTCCGCTCTTCGATTCTGGTGGTGCCGGCGGTTTCCTCTATTACGTGATGCCGGTCGTCGAAGGCGAGACGTTGCGCGATCGCCTTCTTAGAGACGGACAGATCCCGGCCGATGAAGCGTTGAATCTCGTTCGCGGCATTGCGTCAGCGCTCGACTACGCGCACCGGCAAAACATCGTTCACCGCGACATCAAGCCCGAAAACGTGATGCTTCAGGACGGCGAAGCCATGGTCATGGATTTCGGAATTGGCAAGGCGGTCAGCATGGCCGCCGGAGATACTCTCACGCAGACAGGGATGGTCGTCGGAACACCCGCTTACGTGAGCCCCGAACAGGCGGCCGGCGAAACAAGGATCGACGGCAGAAGCGACCAATACAGCCTTGCATGCGTCCTGTTCGAGATGCTGTCAGGAAGGAAACCCTTCACCGGCCCAACAGCACAGTCGGTGATCAGCAAGCGCTTCACCGATCCGGTTCCATCGCTCCGATCGATCGTAGAGCTCACCACTGACGAAGTCGAGAACGCTCTTGCGCGAGCACTCTCGAGAGACGCCAGCGACCGATTTGGCACGACGGTTGAATTCGCGCGTGCGCTTGTCGCGACTCATCTCTCGACACCGGATGGAAGCCCCCTGGGACAGGCCGGCGCGGCGAAATCGATCGCCGTTCTTCCATTCACCAACATGAGCGCCGATCCAGAAGG
>JBDSBT010000116.1:0-4354 GCA_039921425.1 Gemmatimonadaceae bacterium
GGCGGCAGGAAGGCGCAAGGAATGACGGGGCCGATCCGGCGTCGGTCGAGAGACTGCGCGTCTCCCAGCGATCCTGGCTCGTCTACCGGGATAATCAGTGCCGGGCGCGAGGCCGAGGAAGGGAAGGTGCTCTATGGGCTCGCCCGCGGGTGAGGTGCCTGGGTCAGTTCTCGATCCGCCGAGCCAACGCACTCGCCGACAACTTCAGCCGGCTGACGGCTCATTGAGCAGGGCCACCGCGGCTTCCACATCCGCTTCTTTCACCACGAGGCGGATGGGGTGCATCGCGTTGAGGTAGGGGAGCATCCCGGCTGCGTTGTCGCCGACGATAGAGGAGTCGATCCCGTTCGCGTCGAGCACCGACTCGGCTAGACGCGCTTCAACGTCATTAGAAAACGTCCTTATCACGAAGAGCTGATCGTCGTTGCTCAACGTGGAATTACCCTGAAGTATGGTTGCGGTGCGGTCATCGGTGGGATTGAGGCTGCTCAGCGCAGCGTAACGACGGCGGTCTTCTGCGGCGCGATCATCAGATGCGCCCACGGCTTGCCGGGATACATGATCCACGGTCCGCCTTCGATCGGATTTTCCGTGATGCCGGTTGTCTTCTGCGTCGCGTACGGGGTGTAGACAACGTAGAGGTAAGAAGCGCCTTTCACATTTCCCGAGACATCGACGCTGTCACGCGAGGCGTAGTACTGATACAGGGCAGCCGGCTTTGACGGCATAGCGAATCGGCCCGCCTTGATGTCCGCACCGCGAATGCTGTCGATTGCTTCACGGGATTTCTTCATCGCGTGAAGCTCCCGCCCCTTTGCCATGAACGGCTCGAGCGATTTGTGATAGCACGCGACGTGATACTGCTTGGACACACCGTCGTCGGCGATGCACGTGAAATCGTTCGACCCCTGACGAAGGACGGTCATCTTTCCTCTCGAGTCATGTCCAAGCACGCGGGCCGTTGCCTGCTGTTGCTCCGGCAGCGGACTTACAGCGGCGGCGACCTGCCGTGCGGCTGGTGGAAAGGTGACTGACTGAGCGCCGGCGACCATCGCCGTGGCTGCAAAAACGCTCGCTACTGCAAGAGCCCTGACCATTGTCGACCCCCGGATGTTTTGCGGCTCGAGCCACGTTGTGTCACTCGAGCCCAACGAAACTACTCGCCCACTGCTTCCTTCATCCCGCGATTCTCGGCAATGATAGCCTTCGTCGCATCGGGCGGCATCTGCTCGTAGCCCTTGAACCGCTGCGCGAATGTGCCATGCCCGTGCGTTTTCGAGAACAGATCGGTGGCATACAGGTGCATTTCGCCCTGGGGGATGACTGCTCGCACTTTCGACTTTCCGCCTGGTACTGTATCGGTCCCGAGGATGTGTCCTCGCCGCGCAGAAATGTCGCCGAGCACGTCGCCGAGGTAGATGTCGGGGGTGGTGACGTCAATTTCGTCGAGGGGCTCCAGAAGAATCGGCTTGCACTTCTGCGCCACTGTCTTGAACGCGAGAATTCCCGCGAGCTTGAATGACATCTCGTTCGAATCGACGGAGTGATATGATCCGTCGAACACTTCGCACATGAAGTCCACCATCGGATATCCAGCGAGTACTCCGCGCGCCGCCGCTTCCTGTACGCCCCGATCGACGGCGGGAATGAACTTGCTCGGAATGGTTCCGCCGACGACTGCATTCACGAAGCTGTAACCTGCGCCCCGCGGAGTTGGCGCCATGCGAACCCAGCAGTCTCCGAACTGTCCCTTGCCACCGCTTTGTTTTCTGTGCCGACCCTGTCCTTCGCCTTTTCCGATGATTGTCTCGCGATAGGCGATCTGTGGTTTTTTGAGATCGCCGGTGACGTTGTAGTGTCGCTTCAGTCGAGCCATGACGATGTCGAGATGCCGCTCGCCAAGTCCCGCGACAATCGTTTCGTGAGTTTCGGCGTTGTAGTGTGCCTGGAAGCACGCGTCTTCGTCGTGAAGGCGATGGAGTCCCTGCTGAAGTTTTTCTTCCTCGCCCCGGGCCGTCGCATGAACTGCGTAGACCACACGCGGCTCGGGGAACTCGATGCCGGAGAGACGAACCGGATGCTCTCGTGTCGAGAGCGTGTCGTTGGTGTGGCTGTTCTTCAGCTTGGCGACGCAGCCGATGTCGCCCGGATGGAGCATCGGCACTTCAATACGATCCTTGCCCTGCGGAATTGCGAGATGAACCATCTTCTCCGCATGTCCGCGAGTTGCGTTGAATACCTCCTGCCCGCTGTTGAGGCTTCCGGAGAACATTCGGAAGAACGACACGTCTCCGACGTGCGGCTCGGAATGCGTCTTGAAAACGAGTGCAACGAACGGCCCCTTGTCTTCAGCATGAATCTCGACCGTATGATCGCCCTCGGCGCCGACGAAAGCGTGAAGCTCTTCCATCTCGAACGCCGACGGCATCAGCTCGACGATTTTCGTCAGCAGCGCCTGCGTTCCATAGGTGAGATCCGACGAGCAGCAGAACAGTGGAAAGAGCTCCTGCCGCTTCATCGCCTCCTTCATTGCATTCAGTGCATCGGTGCGATCGATCTGCTCGCCGCCAAGATACTTCTCGAGAAGAACGTCGTCGGTGACGGCGATGCCTTCGATAAGCTGCTCGTAGTACTTGTCGAAGAGCGCCTGGTGCTCGGCGGGCACGTCCACTTCATCGTATTCGCCCGACTTCGTTCCACGTTTGAAGAGGTGCGCCTTTTTGTCGAAGAGGTTGAGTATGCCATGAAAATCGGCGCCTTCACCGATGGGGACTTCGACTGGGATGACGCCGTTTGCGAGGCCGTTCTTGATTCCGTTGAACACCCCCTCGAACGAGGCGTGGTCCTTGTCCATCATTGAAGCGACGAAGAGGATCGGGTCTTTTCTCTCCATCGCTTCATTGAACATTCGAGTTGTGCCGACCTCGACGCCCGAGGTGGCGCTGATGACGACGAGCGCGCCGTCGGCCGCGGTCAGTCCCGCGATGGCCTCGCCCTGAAAGTCAGAATAGCCCGGCGTGTCGAGCAGATTGATCTTCGTGTCCATCCACTCAGCGTGGGCGCAGGCAAGTCCGATGGAAAACCCGCGTGCGGTTTCTTCTGGATCGAAATCGGTGAGTGCGTTTCCGTCGCGCACATTACCATGGCGTTTGGATGATCCGGAAACAAAAGCGAGTGCATCGACCAGTGTGGTCTTGCCACTCGCTCCGTGTCCGACGACGGCGATGTTGCGGATGTCTTCGCTTTTGTACTCGCGCATAAACGTTTCTGCTCCGGAGAGGTGGGTTCACTCTGCCGGCCGGGGTGCTCGCGGTCGGGGCTATTCGGTAAACTGGCTCGCCGGTTGGAGACTTTGCAAGGGGTCGAAACGCAGTCGTTCTGTTGTTCAACAAAAAAAACAGAACCTTTCCGCCGGTTGATGCTCTCAAAGCAAAAGACCACAGAGTGCCGTTTCTGTGGTCTCTGTGGTCTCTGTGTCAATGCAATTAATCGAAAAGAATGAAATAGTAGACGATGAGATTGAGCAGAAGAACGAAAACGCCAGCAAGAACGTGATTTCTTCTTTCATGATCCTCAGAGAATCGAGTGCGAAGGATGTGGTGTTGAAGAAAACCTTCTTCGTATGGAACGCGGCCGCCCCTGATCCACGCGTTCTTCTCCCAAGGTGTAAGCGGACACCCGAGATCGAAGCTCATCGTCGCGAATGCCCAAACGATGGCTGCGAAGTGGATCCACATCAGCGGCCTCCACAAAAGCACCAGCAATCCGCCGAATACGCAGAATAGCGAATAAGCGATATGTATCCCCGCGACGAACCGCGCTAGCGCGCGCCACGCCATCGGATTTTCTCCAGCGGTCACCGGTGCGGTATTTCTCGTCAAGTCAGGTAGCAGTGGACGAATCGAAGTGAGGGTTCTCGATTATACCAACTCGATTGCCAAACGGATCTAACACGACCCCAACCTTTATTCCGCCACCGACCTCAGCAACGGCGCTTGCAGCCGTCGCTCCAGCGGCGATCATGCGCGCGAACGCTTCCTCAGCGTTGTCTACTCCCCAGTAGCCGGTTGAACCGCCGGCACCAGGCGCGCCGGCATTGGGGTCGAGGCCCAGCTCATATCCGCCGATGTTGAACCCCACGTAAAACGGCTCGTCGAAGTACGGGGCGACGCCCAGCGCCTTCGTGTACCACTCCTTCCCGAGTGTGATGTCGTCCACCGCGTAGATCACCGTGCGAATACCTTTGAATACCGCAGCAGGCTGCGTCATTGCGCGCTCTCTTCATGGTTGTTGAGTGTCGCAATATTGTCGTGCGTAGTGTCCGCCGCCACACCGAGAGGAAACAGTGCAGCTC
>JBDSBT010000117.1:0-3095 GCA_039921425.1 Gemmatimonadaceae bacterium
CGATGATCGACCAGAAAATCGCAGCGCTCGACATTCGGTCGCGGTTTGAGGGATGGTGGCATCTGCTCGAGCGACCGATTCCGCTGACGGACAGTGTCTGGCTGACGATAAATCCGTCGGCGGTTCGAATGGGCGAAAACGTCGGTGTGAAAAAAACGCTCGTAACTGCCCTGGGCTTCTCTGCGGCACCCCGCGTGGTGACCGGACAAAAACCGGCGGTTGTCGAGACTCCGCTTCCGCCCCTGCACCCCGCCGCGGTGGGGAACGGACTTCACATCCTGCTCGAAGGTGTAATTGGGTACGAGGTCGCAACCGACCTTCTCAAGCAGCATATCGTGGGCAAGAAATTCCAGAAGGCCGGTCGTTCATTCGAGGTGAAGGACGCCCGCTTGTTCGGAATCGGAGGTGGGAAGCTGGCGCTGGAACTTCGCTTCGCCGGCGGCGCCAATGGGCGTGTCTATCTGGTTGGTACCCCGCGATATGACCCAGCTACCAACGAGCTCTATGTACCCGATCTCGACTATGATGTCGGCTCGGCTGGTCTCCTGGTGAAGGGCGTGGAATGGCTCAAACATGACGATGCGAGAGGCTTCATCCGAAACCAGGCGCGATGGTCGATCGGGAATGTCATGGACCAGGGGAAAGAGCAGATCGTGAAAGGCCTCAACCGCGATCTCGCGCCGGGGGTTCATCTCGCGGCCACTGTGCAGCAGGTGCAGGGGCTCTCGGTTCACCCTCGTCGCACCAACATCAGGCTTCGCGCTCAGGCAGACGCGATCGCCAAGCTTTCCGTCAAACAAGGCCAATGAAAACAGAAGAAGGGCTCGTCCGCGCCGTCGGGGTGCGCGGTCTCACCGCCGCGATCATCAACTACACCATCGGCGCGGGGATATTCGTGCTGCCGGCGGTTGTCGCTGGAAAAGTCGGAAACGCCGCGCCGATCGTCTATCTCATCTGTGCGATTGCGATGGGCCTCATCGTTCTCTGTTTCGCCGAGGCCGGAAGCCGGGTGTCGCTGTCGGGAGGTACGTATGCATACGCCGAGCTCGCCTTCGGACCATACATCGGATTTATTGTCGCAATCTGCCTCTGGTTCGGCGGATCTGTTCTCGCCTCGGCAGCGGTGGCGAATGTTTTCGTGGATGCGCTTGCCCAGCTATCACCCCTCTTTAGTGGCAGTGCCGTTCGCATGTTGGTAATCCTGATGACGTATGCTGTCCTGGCCTTCATCAACATTCGCGGCGTCAAGACCGCGAGCGGCGTGGTGCAAACTGTCACCGCTGGCAAGCTGGTTCCTCTCGTCGTTCTCGTTGTGCTCGGCGGCTTCGCCATTCACGGTAGCAACCTCACGTGGACCGGTATGCCGCCGATGACTGACCTCGCGCGAACGTCGGTACTTCTGATTTTTGCATTTCTCGGCGTCGAGTCTGCGCTCACGCCGAGTGGCGAGGTAACGAACCCGGTGACGACCGTGCCACGCTCGATCTTTGCGGCACTGATAATCACGACGTTGCTATACATCGGAATTCAGATTGTCTCTCAAGGTGTGCTCGGAAGCGAGCTTGCAACAAACACCAAAGCGCCACTTGCCGAAGTCGCCAGCCGCGCGTTCGGCAACGGCGGCCGATTGCTGATTCTGGTCGGCGCCGCGATCTCGACCTTCGGGTATTTGGCCGGCGATATGCTCGCGGCTCCCCGCGCACTTTACGCGCTTGGTCGCGACGGCCTCATGCCCGCGCCGATCGCGCTGATTCATCCGCGATTTGCGTCGCCGTATGTTGCGATCATCGTTCACGCCGTGTTGTGCGCCATTTTCGCGGTCTCCGGTAGCTTTACGTCGCTGCTTGTTCTCACGGTTCTGTCGGTACTGATCGTCTACCTCATCTGCTGTCTCGCGGCCATTCAGCTCCGCCGCAAGAATATTCGGACCGAGGGAACCCTTCCGTTCAAGGTTCCGGGCGGGCCCGTTATCCCCATCCTTGCGTCGGCCGTGATTGTCTGGCTGATGAGCAGCTCGACGCGGCAGGAGTTTATTGCGATCTCCGTCATGCTCGCGGTGGCGACATTGATCTATTTCGCGATGCGACTGACACGCTCGCAGCCACCCACCGTCTCAGCGGGAAACGCTACATGAAATCGGTCCGGATTGTCGCGCTTGTTGCGGCGGTTTTCATTGCTCCAGTTTCGGGCAATGGGCAGCAGGCAATCGACAGCGCATACTCGGCCCGGATCAGGGAGCTGACGCCGACCGATCCGCATTGGAAGTTCACCACCGAGCTCGTCGAGACGCTGCCGGCATCGAGCACGGTACCGACTCCGCTCAAGGTGCTCGGATACGTTCCTGGTACGATTGGACGACTCTCACATGTGGCGGAGATCAACCGGTACTTCAACGCGATCGCAAGCTCCTCGGCGAGAACGAAGTTGTTCTCGTTCGGAAAGAGTGATGAGGGCAGGGAGATGATCGGCCTTGTGATCGCCGATGAAGCCACCATCCAGAATCTTGAGAGCTATCGCACTCAACTCGCGCGTCTTGCCGATCCGCGCGGCTTGAATGAAGCCGACAAGGCAAAGCTGATCAGCGAAGCCAAACCGATTTACTGGTTGTCGGGTTCGATTCACTCCACAGAGACGGGAAGTCCTGAAATGCTGATGGAGCTTGCCTATCGCCTTGCGGTAGATGAGTCGCAGAACTCCCGTGAGATTCGCAAGAACGTCATCACCATCATCACGCCAGTCAGCGAAGTCGATGGCCGCGATCGCGTGGTGGACGCAGACAAGGAAGCAAGACAGCTCAAGCTCGGCCCTGGCGGCGTTCCGCTCATCTACTGGGGCAAGTACACAGCGCATGACAACAACCGCGACGGGATGGTGCTGTCGCAGAAGCTGTCGCAGAACATCATGGCGGCGTTCTTACAATGGAAGCCCGTCGTCGTTCACGATCTGCATGAGTCGGTTCCGTTCCTCTACACGAGCACAGGTACGGGTCCGTACAACGACGAATACGATCCTATAGTAGTGGACGAGTGGCACACGCTCGCCTACCAGGAAATCACGGAGCTCACGCGTCGTGGATTGCCTGGCGTGTGGACGCA
>JBDSBT010000118.1:0-8422 GCA_039921425.1 Gemmatimonadaceae bacterium
ACAATCGGCAACCGAGGCAACGTTCATCACGATCCCCTTTACAACGTTGCGATCGCCAACATGATGCGTGCGTATGGCAAGCCGAGCACGGGTCTGGATGGCCTGGCGTACATACCGTATCACTACGGCGCATCGTGGTTACACTCAGTGTGGGCTGATCTGACTGGACTCGACGTTCTCGCTTTGTATAGCCTCGCGCCGCCGGTCATCCTCGCAAGCGTGTTTCTTTGCGGCCTTCTCGTTCTTTGCATAGAGGCGCGAGAGGCGAGGCCCGCGAGAGACGGTGGTGACAGGCCGATCGAGCGTGAGCCGTATGTCTGGGTCGTGCTTGCCGCAGCGACCATCGGTTTGGTGCCAACACTCGCTCTCGACGCATTGACGATCTATAATCGGCATCTCCTCATATCAGAGTCTTACATCGCGGGGCTTGCCTTCATGCTTCCGTGCGCCGCCCTGGCAGTTCGCTGGGCAGCGGGTAGGGAGTCCGCCAACGTGGGTCGTCGCCAGGTGGGTCGTCGCGAGGTGGGTCGTCGCGAGGTGGGTCGGCGGGACGCGCTGTTTCTCCTCGGAGTTGTGCCGGTTTTGCTGGTGTGCCTCGGGTTCCTGAAGGTTTCGATGATGCTTCTGGGACTAGCCGCGCTTTTATGGTATGTCGTTCGGGCCGGCCTGTATCGAAGTCCAGTCGCAGTGGTGGCGGCGCTATTCACTTTCGGTCTTTGCCTGGCCACGTACAAGCTCGTTTCCGTTCCGGCGCAAAATCAGGGTTTGGTGCCATTCATTTATATGAGGTACGATGTCCGGTCAGGCTGGTGGCCGTACTTCCTGATCGGTCACTTTATATGGTCGTGGGTATATATCGCCGCCCGCGTGCGTGAAGAGGGCGCGGTGACACTCTCGGATCTGCGGTTAGCGCTTCGTCGTGGCCGCCTCCTCGACGCTGAGATCGTGGCAGTGGTCGCGATATGTGGTTTCATCCCTGGGGAAATCATCTCGATTCACGGCGGGTCGGCGATCTACTTCTCCGACGTGCAGCGATGGATTGCCTCCCCGTTAATGATGGCCTTCACACCGCGATGGATTCGAGCGCTATTCACGCCTGTTTCCCCGAGGAACAAAGGACTGGCGTCGGTGCGCCTGGTTTCGGTGGCCGCGTGGGTCATCGCCATTCCTCTTGGCCTTACGATGCTGCTCAATGTCGGACGAGCCGTGAGAGCCAGCGCTGCACAGAACATCGGGTTGCGTAGCGAACTCTATGCTCTCGCCGGCCAGCCCGGCACGAGCACCCTTAACATGCGGAGTCCGGCGGTCCTGGCGACCGGGCTCGCTCGAGCGCCCGACCAGTCGCTGATATCGGTGCTTCGGTCGCTCGACCAAATGCCGCGGGATCTGAAAAGCCGCACAGCACTTTTCATCCCTCAGTCCGACACGAGCTTCTGGAACATATTCCGCGAGGCTGACCGGTGTTCGTACACATCAATGGTTGCACCGGCGACATCGGGCCTGGCGCTGATAGACGGCATGCCGCCCAGCAGCTGCGCCGTGACCGGACAATACGGTCTCACTGCATACCCCAAACGTGTAACGCCCCAGAGTGCTGCTGACACCCTCCCGGAAACGTTGTGCGCAAAGGCGAAGGACCGGGGATTTGGTCGAGTGCTCTTCCTGCAGTCATCGCCGGGGAATGTTTATTCCACGCGACCCATTGAATGCTGAACGATCAACGAGCGGAACGTCACATTGTCCCGCTGGATGGTCTCCGGGGAATTGCAGTACTACTGGTGATGTTCGGACACTTCTGGTTGGGGCAGAGGCCGGACAATTTGGTGGAAAATGCAGTGTACACATTTTTTCAGAATGGCTGGATCGGGGTCGACTTGTTCTTCGTTCTCTCCGGATTCTTAATTACGGGCATTCTTCTCGAAGCGAAGGGTTCGTCGCACTACTTCAGGAACTTCTACGCAAGGCGAACGCTCCGAATATTTCCGCTGTACTGGGGATTTCTATTCGCTTATTTCATCGTCCTCCCGGCGTTCCTGCAGCCCCATAGCCCATTTGCCGCGGAACGCTCTACCCAGCTCTATTTCTGGCTCTACGGATCGAACTTCCTCTCGCTGGTGGGTGGTGCACACATTCCGCCAGGCTTGAATCACTTCTGGTCGCTGGCTGTAGAAGAACAGTTCTACCTCATATGGCCGGCGCTCGTACTTGCAATGAGCGCAAAAACTCTTGAACGAGTGTGCGTTGCCCTCTTATTCGCCGGTCTTGTATTCAGATTACTTCTGATGACCACCCCGTACCATCACACGGGTGGCTTCGTACTCACACCGGCGCGAATCGACACGCTTGCGATTGGCGCGTGGCTGGCCGTGATCTGCCGGAATCGGGCGCGGCGCGATCTCGTCGAGCGATTGGCGCCGCGGGTATTTCTCGGCGCATTGCTGGCATTGGTGGTATCGAGTCTCCCGGATTTGCGAATTCTTGCCTTTCAGGTATCGATGCAGACAGTCGGATTCCCGCTGCTCGCGGTAATCGGGGCATCGCTCATCTCCATCGCGGCCGGGAACGCCGAGGAGCATGCGCGTTTCCGGCGCTGGCTCAGCTGGCGCCCTCTGACTTCGGTCGGAAAATATAGCTACGCGATGTATGTATTCCACCTGCCATTGATCGTGGCGCTGGACGCGGTTGGCTTGCACATGAGTACGTTTTCCGGGGGAAATCCGCCAGGCATATTCGGGGCGTTTGCATATTCGATTGTGGCTTCCATCATCACGTTTTCGCTAGCCTTCGCGAGCTGGCATTTGTACGAAAAGCATTTCCTGAAATTGAAACGTTTCTTCCGCGCAGAGGGGCAGTCTGTCGTTGGCCGTCAGCAGCCCACGGTCAGCCGCTAGCGCATCCTGTTATCATGTACTCCATGATCGAAACGCTGAAAACCGGTGACCAGCTCCTGGCGGTGATAATGTCCAACCGGTTCTGTGAGCCTGGCATTCATTTTTTCACTCCGAACGATTTGTCGCAGCAGCTGGCGTTCATGCGTCATCCGAGCGGCAAGGTCATCGAGCCGCACGTCCACAATCCGGTCGACCGCAGCGTGCAGTTCACGCAGGAAGTGTTGTTCATCAAGCGCGGACGGCTGCGCGTTGACTTCTATGACAACTCCCAGAAATATCTCGAAAGCAGAATTCTGGAGGCCGGCGACGTCATCCTCCTTGCGACGGGCGGACACGGGTTCGAAGTTCTTGAAGAAGTACAGATGGTAGAGGTAAAGCAGGGCCCCTACGCCGGCGATCAGGACAAGACGCGCTTCACCAGCGTGTCGGCCGATCAGATCACGATCCCTCGTTGATTCTCCGCATGCACTCAGCGTGATCAACGGGAAAAAGGTGATCGTCGTCTTTCCGGCCTACAACGCCGGCAAAACGCTCGAGCGCACGATCGCCGAGATTCCGTCAGACGTCGTGGATGACCTTCTGCTGGTTGACGACGCCTCCGGCGACGACACCATCGAAGTCGCGAGGCGCCTCGGAATTCCGTACGTCACCCATTCGATAAATCGTGGGTACGGTGGGAACCAGAAGACCTGTTACGCCGAGGCGCTCAAGCGCGGTGCCGATATCGTCATCATGTTGCATCCCGATTACCAGTACTCGCCCCGCCTGATCGGGGCGATGGGCTGGCTCGCGGCATCCGATGAATTCGACATCGTTCTCGGCAGCAGAATTCTCGGGAAAGGCGCAAGAGAGGGAGGAATGCCCCTTTACAAGTACGTGGCGAATCGGGCGCTGACCGCGTTTCAGAATCTGCTGCTCGGGATCAAGCTTTCGGAGTATCACACGGGTTATCGGACATTCACGCGAGAAGTTCTGGAGACCCTTCCGCTGATGGAATGCTCCGACGATTTCGTGTTCGACAATCAGATTCTGGCTCAGGCTGCCGAGTTCGGGTTTCGGATCGGCGAGATATCATGTCCCACGCGCTACTTCGCAGAAGCGTCGTCGATCAACTTCGGACGGTCGGTCGTTTATGGATTGGGAGTTCTCGCGACGTCCGCGAAATTCCGGCTGCATCGGTCGGGCCTAAAACGCTTTTCGCTGTTCGACCGGGCGGGAAAAAAGCTGGAGGCACCGCCATCCTGACCTCCGGCACGCGGCCCGTCGACGAAATTCCGGGTCGCGCGCAAGTCTGGATCCCGCTTGCGGCATTCATTGCGCTCACGTCATTCCTTGCGACGCGGCACGAAATGTGGCGCGACGAAGTTCGCGCCTTTTCAATCGCTACCAGAGCGGCCACGTGGACGGAAATGCTCGGAAACCTGCGGGGCGAGGGCCACCCGGCGCTCTGGTATGCATTACTCAGGCTTTCGTTCGAAATAACGCACTCAAAGCTCGTCCTCCCGATTCTTTCACTGTCAATTGCCGCATTCGCCGCATACCTGATTCTGCGGTATTCCCCCTTTCCGCTCTGGCTTCGGCTACTGTCGGTATTCGGGTCGCTTCTTGGCTACGAGTTCAGTGTTGTTGCCCGGAATTATGGCATCGGCATAATGCTGATCCTGGTAGCCTCAGTCCTGTTCAAGTCTCGCGACCGGCATTACTGGCAACTTGGCGCGGTGCTTGTGCTAGCGGCTAATTCCAGCGTGCATGCCGCGATTGCGAGTGTCATGATCGGCTTGCTCTGGTCAGCGGATCTGTTGAAAGTCGCGTCCCGCAGGGAGGCCGAATGGAAAGCGCTTCTGGTGGGGCTGGCCATTGTTCTGGTTGGTACGGTGATCGGGATTTGGACTGCTAAACCAAGTATCGAAATGGCATACAGCGTCGCCCTTCAGCATCTGGGAATAGGGCAGGTCATCTCGTCTATTCTTGTAGATCCAGGCGTTGGACTAAAAGGCGTTTTCGTTGCCAACATCGCGGCGTCCGGAGAGCTCCCCTGGAGCAGGATTGGAATCGATCCGGTGCTCGCGTCTCGGCTCATTGTGGACTTGAGTCTTCTTGCGGTCGCGTTTGCGCTGTTGCCGGCTCGACGATACCTCGCCGTTTTTCTTACATCGATCCTCGCCTTTGAAGTCCTGTTCCACGGGGTGTATCCCGGGGCGATACGACACCAGGGCATCCTGACGTTCCTGATTTTGGCTCTCTGCTGGATCGCCATCAGGGACCATCCGGGTGCCACCGCGGGCAGCTTTGCGAAAAGAGTGTCGTACGGACTATTGCCCATGATGTTCATGCAGTCCTTGGCACTTCCAATTGTTGCGCGCCGACATTTGATGCACCGGGAATCCTCCAGCAAAGCCTTCGCGGGCCTGATTTTGTCGACTCCGTATCTTCGCGACGCGATCCTGATGAGTGAACCCGACTATTTGATGGAGCCGCTTCCATACTACGTGCAGAATCCGATCTACATGCCGAGGCAGCACGAGTACGACTATCGCGTTTATTTCGACCTCGGCTCGCGGCATAGTCCGGACTTGACTCTTGGGGCGCTCATCAACGCGGCTGACAGTGTTGGCTGCACAGAGCGGAAACCTGTACTGCTAGCCGTGGGCTATCCGAATTTTCTGTCGAAATCCGCCGGCGACGTACCCGGCGCCTTTCACGCTGCCCACTTTGTCTGGAGCCCTGAAGAACATGCAAGGCTGACTGCTCGAGCACGCCTCCTGAGAAGTTTTGACGGGGCGACAACCGACGAGAACTACGAGGTTTTCGAACTACTACCTCTGAATCCCGCCGTTTGCACAGGTGCGACCCAAGTGTCGCACTAGACCGCTCTATAGATGTATTTTGTAAGGATATGGCCGATAACCTGACCATGATCCCGGTAAATGAGCCGGTGCTCGATGGGAACGAACGCAAATACCTCAACGAATGCATCGATACGGGCTGGATCTCGTCCGAGGGACCGTTCATTCGCGAATTTGAGACGCTCTTTGCCGCGCGAGTTGGAAGAAAGCACGGGATAGCCGTCTGCAACGGCACCGCCGCTCTCGACGCCGCGCTAGCTTCTCTGGACCTGGTGCCAGGCGACGAAGTCATCATGCCGACCTTCACGATAATCTCGTGCGCGTCGGCCGTGTCGCGTCTTGGCGCCATTCCGGTGGTCGTTGACTGTGAGCCGGATACGTGGAACATGGATGTGTCGAAGGTCGAAGCCCGCATCACGACCCGCACTCGGGCAATCATGGTTGTCCATCTCTATGGCTTGCCCGTCGACCTGGACCCGATCCTCGAAATTGCCGCGCGTCACGATCTCATGATCATCGAAGACGCTGCCGAGATGATCGGGCAGACATACAAGGGCAAGCCATGCGGATCGTTTGGTGACCTTTCCACTTTCAGCTTCTACCCGAACAAGCACGTGACCACGGGCGAAGGCGGCATGGTGGTAACCGACGACGATGCGCTAGCCGAGCGATGCAGGCGGCTGCGCAATCTTGGTTTCAGTCCGCCGCGGCGTTTCGTTCACGAAGAGTTGGGCTGGAATTTTCGCATGACCAATCTTCAGGCCGCAGTTGGCCTCGCTCAGCTCGAGCGTCTTGACGAGTTCGTCGCGAGAAAACGCCACATCTTTGCGAAATACACCGTGCTCCTGCGCGGAACTCGGGGAATAGCCCTTCCGGTCGCCGAAAAGGATTTTGCGACGAATATCAACTGGGTCTACGGAATAGTCATCGATGACGACGTTTCGTTTGACGCCGAAGAGGCGATGGCCCGTCTCGGAAAGCTTGGAATCGGCACGCGTCCGTTCTTCTGGCCGATGCACGAGCAGCCGGTGTATCTGCGCATGGGACTTTTTGCCGGCGAGAGCTATCCGAACGCCGAGCGGATAGCGCGACGCGGATTCTACTTGCCGAGTGGCATGGCGCTGACCGACGCGCAGATGGAGCGCGTTGCCGCATCGGTAAAGGAGGTATTCGCGTGACGGTATTCGCCGGCTATTCGCGATATTACGATCTCCTCTATCGCGACAAGGACTACGCTGGTGAAGCATCCTATGTGGCGGGGCTGATAGAGCATCACGCGCCGGGAAATATGTCGATTCTCGAGATTGGATGCGGTACCGGCGCACACGCGGCCGAGCTCGCGTTACGTGGATATTCGGTGACGGGCATCGACACGAGCGAAGGAATGCTTAAAGCTGCAGAGGCCCGGCGTCGCACCCTTACGCCGGATATTCAGTCACGACTGCATTTCAAGCAAGGTGACGCGCGGTCAGCACGAGTCGGCCAGAAGTTCGGCGCCGTGATTTCGCTCTTCCACGTGATGAGCTATCAGACGTCGAATGCAGACCTCGCGGCCGCATTTCAGACGGCGCGGGAACACCTCGAGCCGGGAGGTGTTTTCGTGTTCGACTGTTGGTACGGCCCGGCGGTGCTTCGCCAATGGCCAGCTGTGACGGAGAAAAATCTCCACGACGAAATGACAGAGGTCCGTCGCATCGCCGTACCCGAAATTCACGCCGGGACCAATGTTGTGGACGTCAACTACACAGTTACGGTGACGGACCGCACAACCGGCATCTCCGAGGAGCTTGGTGAGACCCATCAAATGCGTTACCTCTTTTCGCCTGAGATTGAAGTTGCGTTGAACGCGGCTGGCATGTCGCTGGTGGATTCCCGGGCATGGATGTCAAACGATCCTCCCGGGTTCGATACGTGGGGCGCCTGCTTCGTCGGACGCGGATGAAGAAGATCGGAGTGCTTCTCTCGGCCAGCCCGGGCGGAGGCGCTTTTCAATACACGCAGGCTATGCTCGATGCGGTTCTTGCGTTTCCGCTGAAGTTCGCGATTACGGCCGCCGTCGGCGACCCACTTTGGCTCGACGTCCTCCCTTCGCGCGTTAGTGTCCTCCGTCTGGAAGATACGACCATGAATCGCGCGTTGAACAAGGCCTGGCATGTCGCGCGGCTTCCTCAGTCGCTGTGGAGAAAGACGATCGCGCGGCTTGATTCTAATGTCAGAACATTGCAGCGCGCAGATTGCGATCTGTGGATCTGCCCGAATCACGACCGATACTCTTTTCGGGCTCCCATTCCCGCGCTTGGAACCGTTCACGACCTGATGCATCGCTATGAGCCGCGCTTTCCCGAAGTGTCGGAGAATGGAGAATACGATCTACGGGAGTTCCATTTTGGAGAAACGAGCCGTTGGGCAAAAGGAGTTCTGGTTGATTCCGAGGTAGGCAGGCAACAGCTCATCGAGTCGTACGACGTTCCGTTCGACAAAGTGCACGTGCTCCCTTACATCGCCCCGGCTTACATCTACGCGTCTGATCCGAATCGCGATACTGAAATTCTCAGGCAATACAACACGCCAGAGAAGTTTTTTTTCTACCCCGCGCAGTTCTATCGTCACAAGAACCACGGACTGCTCATCGATGCAATAGCTCGCCTCACGAAAACAGATCCCGAAGTCAGCCTCGTGCTAGTC
>JBDSBT010000119.1:0-8148 GCA_039921425.1 Gemmatimonadaceae bacterium
AACGACACCCTTCAGGCAATTCAGGAGCGTGTCGCGCCGAAGCTGGCCGAGCACAACGACAAGATTTACCTGAATGCGAAGCTGTATCAGCGAGTGAAATCGGTTTACGACCAGCGCGCATCAGCCGGCCTCAGCACCGAACAAAAGTATCTGACCGAGTTGTACTACAAGAATTTCGTGCGCGCCGGCGCTCAGCTGTCAGGTGCGGACCAGACGCGCCTTCGCGCGCTCAATCAGGAAGAAGCGAAGCTGACGACCGATTTCGGAAATCATCTTCTCGCCGCCACCAAGAAAGGCGCACTGGTTGTCGACAACGTTTCGGACCTTGACGGGTTCACCCCCGGTGAAATCGAGACGGCTGCCAGCGCCGCCAAACAGCGCGGGCTCACCGGCAAATGGGTGATTCCGCTCCAGAACACGACTCAGCATCCGGCACAGGCCGAGCTGAAGAATCGTGCGGTGCGCCAGCGTTTGTTCATTGCGTCGACAACTCGGGCCGAGAAGGGCGATGCGAACGACACGCGCGACATCATCAAGCGTCTCGCTCAGCTCCGTGGCGAGCGCGCAAAGCTGCTTGGATTCCCGACGTATTCAGCGTATGCGCTCGACAATCAGATGTCGAAGACGCCACAGAATGCCGTAAAGCTGTTGACAGATCTGGTTCCTGCCGCGACGGCACGTGCCCGCTACGAAGCAGCGCAGATGCAGAAGCTGATCGATTCACAGGGCGGAGGATTCAAGCTCGCCCCGTGGGATTGGCAGTATTACTCTGAGCAGGTTCGGAAGGCGCAGTACGCGCTCGACGAATCGCAGCTCAAGCCGTACTTCGAGCTCAACAACGTTCTTCAGAACGGTGTGTTCTACGCCGCGAACCAGCTCTACGGGCTGACCTTCAAGGAACGCAAGGATATTCCGGCTTATCAGGCGGATGTCCGCGTATTCGAAGTGTTCGACAAAGACGGCAAGTCGATGGCGCTGTTTTACACCGACTACTTCAAGCGCGACAACAAGAGCGGCGGCGCGTGGATGGATACGTTCGTTGACCAGTCAGGACTGTTCGGAACGAAGCCGGTCGTGTTTAACGTTGCGAACTTCACGAAGCCGGCACCTGGTCAGCCTGCACTTCTGACTTTCAGTGACGTTACGACGATGTTCCATGAGTTTGGGCACGCGCTGCACGGCCTGTTCTCGGACGTGCAGTACCCGACCGTTGCCGGAACGAACGTGCCGCGCGACTTCGTAGAGTTCCCGTCGCAGTTCAACGAGCACTGGGCTCTCAATCCGACGGTCTTTGCGAACTATGCGAAGAACTATCAGACGGGTGCTCCGATGCCGCAGGCGTTGGTGGACAAGATCAAGAAGGCCAGCACGTTCAATCAGGGCTTCGCCACGACCGAGTATCTCGCCGCCTCGCTACTCGACATCGCCTGGCATCAGATTCCGCCGGGAACGCCGCAGCAGGACGTCGATGCGTTCGAGACGGCTGCTCTGAACAAGTACAACATCGGCATGTACGAAGTGCCGCCGCGCTATCGCACGACGTACTTCAACCACATCTGGGGCGGCGGTTATGCCTCGAGCTACAACGCATATCTGTGGAGTGAAGTAATCGACGACGATGCGTTCGCGTGGTTCGAGGAGAACGGTGGACTCACCCGCGCGAATGGCCAGAAATTTCGTGACATGATTTTGTCGCGTGGCGGAACGATGGACGTTGCCGAGCTTTACCGGGCGTTTCGTGGGAAGAATCCCGATGTCAAGTACCTCGTGCATGACAGAGGGCTGGATATCGTCCCCGAGAAGTAGGGAACTGCTTTAGACCCAGAGAGTCCGGAGTTATTAGTCAGCAGTGAGCGAGTTTGGAGTCAGGAGTGCGAGTCAACTCAAAACTCCTGACTCGATAACTGTGAACTGAGAACTCCGGACTCTCCGGGTTTGTCAGTACCAGTACCTGTCGGCTTCATTGCCCTCAACAGGTCGAACATCGGCAAACCCATATCGCGCCTTTGAGCTACAGTCTTCGCGTCTCCGGCAGCCACGGACGAAGCTCTTCGCGAAGGACGCGAAGCGCTTTGCCCATCTGTGCTTCTACCGTCTTCACGGAAATGCCGAGTACCTGGGCGATCTCGGCGTACTTCAAACTGTGCGTGCGGCTGAGCTCGAAAACTTCGCGGCACCGATCCGGGAGCATGCTCACTGCTTTCTTCAGCGCGATCTGAATCTCATCTTCAACCAGATATGATTGCGCCGGTGCATCGATCGCCTGCTCTCTTACTGCGTAGGGCTCGCCCATTCGCTCCACGCGCTCGTGGCGAAGGTGATTGAGAGACCTGTTACGCGTTGACTGAAACAGATACGCCTGCGGCGAGCTCTCTTCCGCAAGAGATTCTCGACGCCGCCAAAGCTCGAGCATGACATCCTGGACTACCTCTTCGGCCACGGCACGCGAGCGCACCAGAGCTTCCGACGCTCTGACCAGCGACGGATACCATGTTCGAAATATCGTATCGAAGGCCGACTCATCTCCGTGTCGGAGGCGTTCGAGGAGGTCGTTGCTGTCCAGTGTTTGCGTCGGTCGGGGATTGGGGCGAGCCCGCGTGACAATGGCGTGAACCATTACTCCACCACAATTTACGGGTTCCATAGGGTATTGCGCGCGTTGGGTGTTTCTAACAGTGATATGACAGATACCCCGTCCAGCTTCGACGATACGGACACCCCGCAGTCGGCCGATTGGGAGGCCGTGGCGCGTCACCTCACACGGGAAGACACCCCCGAGAGTGTGGCGCACGTCAGTGAGCTGACGAGTGACACCTCGGTCCAGGCCATGCTCATCGCCCTCGATACCGCGGCGAACCGGCTTTCCGATGGTGCGACGAACGATATCGATGTCGACGCGGCGCTGAAGAGCGTGAAGACGCGAATGGCGGAAATCGAGACGAGTCCTCTCAAGCTTGAGCCTTCCAAACGAACTCAGACACCCACGGCACCCGCTCCGCGCTGGCGGGTACCATTCCCTGCAATCGCTGCTGGGGGTTTGATTGCGATTGGATTTGGAACCTGGCTTTCAGTGAGAAAGAGTGAGCCGGTTCCCGCCGCGATCGATACGCCGAGGATGGTCGCGACGGGCGTTGGTGCGCGCGACTCGATGACGCTTTCGGATGGAACGAAGATCGTCCTCGGTCCGCTTAGCTCGGTGAAGGTTGCATCTGGTTACGGCACGACGAGTCGCGAGGTCAAGATTAGCGGCGATGTGTTCTTCGAAGTCGTTCATGAGAGCTCGAAACCGTTTACGGTCCACGTTGATAACGCGACGATTCAGGACCTCGGAACGAAGTTCGCGATTCATTCGGATGGTCTTGGCGGAATCGGGGTATCGGTAGCCGAAGGATCTGTTTCTCTTGCGCGAGTTCAGTCGGCGGCACCGCCCGTCGTTTTGAAAGCGGGCGATCAGGGAACGATGGACAAGGACGGGAAGGTTGCGGCACGACGTGGTGCAGCGACCGAAGATGACATGGCATGGCTCAGTGGGCGGCTCGTTTTCCGCGAGACCCCGCTATCCGAAGTCGTGTATTCAATGCGAAGATGGTATGGAATAGAGCTTCAGCTCATGGATCCATCGTTGGCCAATCGTCATCTCACTGCGACATTCTCGGGCGAGCCGCCGGAACGTGTCCTCGAGGTACTTCGCCTTGCACTCGGTGCAGATATCGAGCGGCATGGCGATACGGTGTTCGTTCGTTCAGTCAAAGGAAGAGCGCGATAGAGTAATGCTTTCCCGAATCCGAGCCGCAGGCGTCAGTGCCTGTGGTCTCGCAGTCTTGCTCTCAAGCAGTGCCGATGTGGCCGGGGCGCAGTCTTCTTGTGCACCGGCCAGCGGCGCTATGGAGGCAACTCTCGTCGGCAGCGACGGAACGGGAATCATGTCGCGGACGGTCTCCCTTCATGGAAGAGAGATTGCGCTTCGCGATGCACTCGACCGGTTAGGCGCAGCCGCGCACATTCGGTTTTCCTATACAGCCGAGCTCCTTCCACTCACGCGCTCTGTGTGTCTCGACTACACCAGCGCTGCCGTCGGTAAGGTTCTCGCCGATCTTCTTGGCGACGCACAGGTGCGGCCGGTGTTGCTTGGCGGCGATCACGTCGTTCTCGCTCCCGTGCGCGCAACTGTCGCCGCGCAAAAGCCAGTCGAGCCTGAAATGATGCTCCACAAGATCGGCCAGCTCGATCGCGTGGTAGTAACTGGAAGTGCCGCCGGTGCGTCAGAGCGCTCTCTTCCGATTGCACTCGATGTCGTCACTGGGAAGCAGGCTTCGCAAAATGGGGCCACGACGCTCTCATCGGCGATCGACGGACAAGTTCCGGGGTTGTGGCTCTGGGAACAGTCGCCGCTCAGTCTGCTCGCGCGCTACGGAAGCATTCGCGGAGCGAGCTCATTCGGAGTGAGTTATCCGAAGGTCTACATCGACGGCATCGAAGTAGCCAACTCGCTTCTCGTTACCCATCTCGATCCTGAATCCATATCACGTATTGAAGTCATCCGCGGTCCGCAGGGCGCGGCACTATACGGTGCTGACGCAATCAGCGGCGTTATGAACATCGTGACGCGGCAGGAAGGCATCGAGAGTGGTGCACCTCGCGCTCAGCTCAGATCACAGGGCGGACAGATCGCGAGCGACTACTCCGCAAGTGGCGTCCTCTCGCAGTCACACGCCGTATCACTCGGCTACGGGTCCGGAATTCGTTCCGGACGGCTTGGGATGACCCTAACGAGCATCGGCGCATTCATACCGAATGCGTACAGTCGCCAGCTCACGGCCAACGGCGGATTGCGCTTTGTCGGCTCGAAGAGCGTCGTTACCGGAACGCTTCGATTCTTTGCGCAGGACGCACGGACCCCGTCAAGTCCGCTGCTCGCAAATCTCAACCTCAATACCACCCGGTCCACGCAGTCCCGTGATAATCGAATGCATGGGCCGGGGTACGAGATGCCCTATGATTCGATGGGCCAGCATCGGCTGGACTCTCTGTCACGACTGGCAGTGATGGACTCGAGCGATCAGCAGTCGGTGCGTCAGTACACTATCGGCACCACTGCCACGTATCATCAGAGCGATCGCTGGACACATACGGCGATCGTCGGCATCGATGGTTATTATCTCAAGACCGCGTCGATCCTCGATGGCGCGTTCCCTTCGCCGACTGATTCCGCTCTTCGCGCTGCATCAGGAAACGCGCTTCGCGCCAGTCTTCGCGCGAGCAGCGTCGCCCAATTCGGAAATCAGGCAAAGACTGCCGCAACATTCACTTTTGCTGCGGAGCATTCCGTTGTACTCGACGAGACGAGAACGCCTGGCCAGTTTGAGACCGGTGGTCCCCAGGTTCGGAGCGCTTCGCCTTTGGTGAGAGAAACGAGAGCCAATACTGGTTTGATCGCGCAGATAAACACCGGGTTCCGCGATCGCTTGTTTGTAACAGGGGGATTGCGCGTCGAGAGAAACACAGGAGTTACCGGACTCGGCGATGTTGCCGCGCTTCCCATGTTGGGAGTGTCGTACGTGCGCTCGTTTGGCGAGACGACGCTCAAGCTGCGAAGTGCTTACGGAAAAGGAATTCGACCGCCGCAGACATCGAGCCGCTCGGGAACGCTGCTCGGACTGCGTGAGACATTGTACGGATCGGGTCTCTCGCCCGAGCAGCAGTCTGGAATCGAGGCAGGTGCCGATCTCTTCTTCGGTCGGGCATTCTCGGTTCATGCGACTCGGTTCGACCAGCGCGCGTCAGGACTCATTCAGCCGGTGAGCATTTATCGGCCGCTGACAGAGATGGAGGACAGCACGCCGAGGTTCCGTCGCATTGTCTACGAGCTCCAAAACGTTGGGCAGATCGGTAACAGTGGATGGGAAGTGCAGAGTGGCTTCAACACCGGACCATGGTCGCTTGGTGCCACGTTCTCCCAGGTCGACAGCAGGGTTCGAAAGCTTGCGATGCGCTACACCGGTGACCTGAGAGCGGGCGATCGAATGCTCGAGGTTCCGGCGCGCACTTATGGACTGAACGCAGGCTTTTCCAGGAGTCGCTGGTCTACATCATGGAGCGTATCGAGAGCGGCTGACTGGATCAACTACGATCGCATCGCTCTCGCCAGCGCGTTTTCAAACACCGACAAACCGCTCGAAGATTTCGTCGGAGAAAAACTCCGGACGTATTGGAAGAGTTATGGCGGCGTGACGCGAATCCGCGGGAGAGCGGGGTTTGTCATCGGACGCGGCATGATGTTCACTGTCGATGGACAGAATCTTCTCGACGAGCAGCGCGGTGAGCCCGACAACATTACCGTCCTCCCCGGACGCACCATCAGCGCGGGGCTGCGCCTCAGCTTCTAGCCGGAAACTTTTCGAGCGAAACGGCCTCAGAGATATCTTGCTGAGGCCATCGTCGCGATTGCGATCAGGATCAGCCCTGCGGCGATGCGCATGGCGCCCTGCATCGTCGAGAGGTAGCCGTCTATTTGCGCGCGGTGAGCGTCCGTCTCCGGCTGTCCGGTGGCCTGAATCTGCTGGCCGAGTGCCACCATCTTAGCGCCGGTCCTGCCGCTGATCGACGTGCCAACTCCTCCTCCGATGATCGCGCAAATGGCCCCAAACCCAAGGACTTTGGCGCTGGTAGTGTGAGCCCATGTTCCGTGCGTCAGCATCATCATGCGGACGTACATTGCGAGGCCAGACAGAATCGTGAATCCCATGGCTGCGGCCAGGTAGACGCGAAGCTTCCGCCGGACCATGAGCTCGGATACAAAGGTCAGGCCGGCTTGTCCGGTGGCACGATGCGTTGGAATGAGAAACCAGGCGATCAGGAACGCCGTTCCGGCCCAGAAAACACCCGCGATGACATGGATCAGTCGGAGCACTATCATGAGCGCTGCTTCGTTCACGGTTTCTCTCCTTTTAGAAAGAGTACTACTGCCAGTCTGCTATGAATACGTTGGTCTCGCCAGCGTTCGCGGCGTGGCGATTCGATGCCCACACCAACTTCTTGCCGTCAGGGCTGAACATCGGAAATCCGTCAAAAGTGTTGTCGAATGTTATCTGCGCGAGGTTCTGGCCATCCGCATCGACGAGATAGACATCGAAATTCCCGCTCCTCGGCTCCTTATAGTTCGATGCGAACACAATTCGTTTTCCGTCAGGCGTCCACGACGGTCCGAAGTTGGCGCCGCCCAGGTGAGTGATCTGCGTCTGGTTCGATCCGTCCGCATTCATGGTGTACAGCTCGACCTTGGCCGGACGCACAAGATTTTGCGCTAAAAGAGCGCGGTACCCCTTGAGCTCGGCAGAATCCGTTGGGTGATTCGCGCGATAGACGATCCGCTTTCCATCTGGCGACCACCATGCACCACCATCGTATCCGGGTGTATTCGTCAGTCGCCGGACGTCAGTTCCATCCGCGTTCATCGTGTAGATGTCCAGGTCGCCGTCCTTCAGCGACGTAAACACAATCCTCTTTCCATCAGGCGACAGCACGCCCTCGGCAGTATAGACATCGTAGTGGGTGAGACGCTTCAGGTCTGAGCCATCACGATTCACCGTGTAGATGTCGTATCGGTCGAGCGGCCACACGTAGCCTTTTGAAGGATCTGGCTTCGGTGGACAGATGGAGTCATGCGCGCTGGTCGACGCGAAAAACAAGCGCTGGTCGCCAGGGAAGAACCAGCCGCAGGTTGTCTTCCCCCTTCCGTCGGAAATTCTCTTCGCCCCGGTGCCGTCGATTCGCATTACGTACTGCTGGTCGCACGGATGACCGTCACGCGTCGCCTGAAGAGTCAGCCATTTTCCGTCGCTGCTGAAATACGCCTCAGCGTTTTCGCCGCCGAATGTGATCTGACGGATGTTGCCCAGGTGCGTCTCACCCGCAACGCCGGGTATGAGCTGGGATGTTTCTGGGCTATTGGATGGAGTGGCCTGGCCACCTGGTGTACAGCTCGCCACCGTCATCGCTAAAGCGACGGCCGGCATTATGATAGCAGGTCGCATGGCCAAAAAATAATAGCGATCACGCTGAGCGGGTTGGGCAGTTGGAGTTATTGTTTCTCGCATGCCAAATACTTTGATCGACCTTTCGGGTAAGTGTGCGCTCGTCACTGGCGGC
>JBDSBT010000120.1:0-2367 GCA_039921425.1 Gemmatimonadaceae bacterium
GGCATGCGGATACCGTGCGCTTTACTCGTCTCAACCGCGCCGCGCATTCGTCGGTCTCGGGTTGATGAGCGCAATCGCTGTCAATACGCATCTTTTCTTTCCGTTGATCGCCGCGCCGTGGCTGCTCTGCCTGACGGAACCGCCCAAGGAGAAGTGGCGGACATACTCCGTTGCAGCGGTGACGGTCGCCGGCTGGCTCCTGACACCGTACGCGTTTGTGTGGACCCGGATGTTCGCCGCGAGCTTTCATCCGAACTTGCTGCTCGTTTTTCCGACGCCTGTAAAGGAAGCTCAACCCGGCTTCGTTGCGATGGTGACGCACTGGGCCCTCGTTCCGTTAGCGCTCTTCATGCTCAGCATTCCTTTGCTTTGGTCCGACGGCCGGCCAGCACGCTCAACGCGATTTGTCTGGGGAATCGCATGGATGGCTGGCCTCGTTGCCTTTGCCATCGCGGCGCGCCTTCTTCTGGTGTGGTGGCTTATCGTGCTTCCGCTCGTCGCCGGAAATGTTCAGGCAATCGCCCGCTGGCTGCTCGCAAACGAGGACCAGGGCCGCCGCCTCTGGCGCATCACGGTTGTCTGGAGCCTGTGCGCGCTGTTGCTGTTGTCGAGCGAATTGTTCGATCCCGACGCGTGGACATTCGAAAATCCCGTCGCGGGTCATCGCCTTGCGCCGATGCGTGAGAAGGGGCTCGATCAGCTCGCCGTCTGGCTCGAGTGCAATACGCGGGCGAACGCGACAGGTCGCGTATTCACCGTATTCAACTTCGGAAGTGCGCTGACATGGCGGCTTGCCTCGTACTCGATGTCGATCGACGGAAGAACGATTTTTCCCGACTCTGTGGCTAAAGCGGAAGTGTACAACAGACCTTTGACCGAGCGAGTCAGTTACGGCCCATGGCGGAGCGCTGATCTCGCCATTCTCCCAATCGGAGGAGCAATCGAAGATGTCATCAAGTCAGCGCGGCAATGGCATCAGATTGGTATCGTCGATCTCGAAGACAGCGGAGTGGCGTTGTGGGTGACGGAGCCCTGGTGGTCACGCTGGGGAACTACCGCACTTCCGCAATACCCGCTATCAGTCCTGGCCAATCCTCCGGCAAACGCCGGCTGTGCGGGTATCACGAAGGTCCCACCAAAAAATCATGCTCGAAGTGATCGCTCAACTTCTTCCCAGTTGACGACGTTGAACCACGCAGTGATGTAATCAGGCCGCTTGTTCTGGTACTTCAGATAATACGCGTGCTCCCAGACATCGAGCCCGAGAATGGGCGCGGACTTTCCGTCCATGAGCGGGTTGTCCTGATTCGGTGTGCTCGTGATCGAGAGCTTTCCCGAGTCATTCATCAGCCAGACCCAGCCCGACCCGAAGCGGCCCGCGCCGGCAGCGCCCCACTGTTCCTTGAACTTGTCGAATCCACCAAATGCGTCTTCGATGGCGCGCTTCACTTCGCCTTCGGGTTGACCGCCTGCGTTGGGTGTCATCCACTTCCAGAATGCCGAGTGATTCCAGTGACCGCCGCCGTTGTTGCGAACCGCGGTGCGGAGGCTTTCAGGCACTCCGTCGATGCCACGGAGCAAATCGTCGAGCGACTTGTTCGCGAGCTCCGGCGCCTTTTCAATGGCGGCGTTGAGATTGGTCACGTAAGCCTGATGATGCTTTCCGTGGTGGATCTGCATCGTCGCCGTGTCGATGTGCGGTTCGAGCGCATCGAATCCGTACGGCAGCTCGGGGAGTGTAAACGCCATTGTAGAGCTCCTTGATTAGTTCGCTGCGAGCGCCGTCTTTCGGCGTTCGCGATACCAGCTGATGATGCCGGGCAAAATCGAGATGAACACCACGACCAGCACGAGAATCTCGATGTGCTTGTCCAGGCCTGGAATCATTGTGCCCAGAAAATACCCAATGAACAGCATGCTCCATACCCAGAAGACCGTCCCGAGCACGCTGATCAGCAAAAACTGTCGATACGGCATTCTGCCAACGCCCGCCACGACAGGCGAGAACGTGCGAATGATTGGCATGAATTGCGCTAACACAATCGCCTTGCGTCCGTGCCTTGCGTAGAACTCCTGGGCGCGGAAGACGTGTTTCTTGTTGAACAGAAGGGAATCGTCGCGCGTAAAGATTCTCGGACCGGTGCTTCGGCCGATTAAATATCCGACTGAATTGCCCGCAGCAGCAGCGAGATTGACGAGCAGACCGAGCAGATACACGTTGAACAAACCTTTTGCTGACAACAGGCCTGCGGTAACGAGAAGAGAATCGCCCGGAAGGAAAAATCCGACCAGCAATCCGGTTTCAGCGAATACTATTGCCGTGAGGCCGAAATATCCGGCCCACTTGATGAGTGCGGGAAGATCGCG
>JBDSBT010000121.1:0-4053 GCA_039921425.1 Gemmatimonadaceae bacterium
TTGGGCTGCGAAGGATGAGGCTAACGCTAACCGTTCGAGAGCCAACCCTCGATGAAAGATCAGTCGACTAAATGGCCTATTGACCAGCGAGCCGCCGGCAGGCCGCTAGTGAGTGTTATCGTAAACAACTACAACTATGGGCGTTTCCTGCGTGACGCGGTCGAAAGCGCATTGGCCCAGAGTTATCCGCTTGTTCAATTAATAGTGGTAGACGACGGGTCGACTGACAATTCGCGTGACATAATCGCCAGCTACGGCGACAGCGTTGTTGCGGTGTTGAAGGATAACGCGGGACAGGCGTCGGCGTTCAATGCCGGATTTGCGGCATCAAGGGGGTCAGTTGTGCTGTTCCTGGACGCTGACGATGTTCTTGCGCCAGATGTCGTCGAGCGTGCTGTTGACACATTCTCTGCTGAGGTAGTCAAAGTTCACTGGCCTCTCCTTGAAGTTGACGGCCGAGGAATGTTGACTGGCAAAATGCACCCGCGCGCGGCGTTGGGCGAAGGCGACATGCGAGCGACATCTATCGAGGCCGGTCCGATGACTGAAAATTCTCCGCCAACTTCAGGCAATGCATGGTCAAGAGAGTTTTTGGAACGCGTCTTTCCGATTCCTGAAGAAGAGTTTCGTATCAATGCCGATGGCTATCTTCTGAGTCTCGCGTGGATTTATGGAAAGGTCGCGATCGCTTCGGACGCAACAGGATTTTATCGCGTTCATGGTCAGAATCACTTCGCTTCAAAAACGGAGAAGGAGAGGCGAGACCGCCATCACGAGAAGTTCCACCACCAGTGTCACGCGCTTCAATTGCACCTTCTGAAGCAGCACGTAAAGACCGTGCCGGACACATGGAAGCGGCTCCGGGGAATTTATCCCCCCGAATTTGACGAAGCGGCGAAGCGATTGCTGGACCATCTGATACCGCCGACGGGACGCTTTATTCTGGTCGATGAGAACTCATGGGCGGAATGGTGGGCCGACGGGTCAGGCGCGAGTAGAAAGGCGCTTCCGTTTCTGGAGCATGAGGGAGTGTACTGGGGCCGTCCAGCAAACGACGCCGACGCAATTCGCGAGGTCGAGCGGTTGCGCGAGCAAGGTGCTGACTATGTAGTGTTCCCGTGGTTCACCCAGTGGTATCTCGATAAATACCCGATATTCGCCAAAAATATTTCGCGTAGGTTCAAGAAAATTGCCGACGAAGAAATGCTTGTGGTATTCGACATGCGCGCAGAGCGCTGATCAACGGCGCCTGGGCGTGGCATATTCTGCGGTGATTCGTCATTTTGGACGTTGGTGCACACGGCGAAACTCACTGGACAACTTTACTGACGGACAACTGCGTGACCCTCACACCTAAAGTGTTCGGCCTCGGCCTGAGCAAGACCGCCACTTCGACGCTGACAGAGGCGTTGAACGTTCTGCGCATCCCCACCATCCATTATCCCAATGATGACCGGACATTTGCCGAGCTCCAGCACGGCAACTATCGGTTGTCGATTCTCGACGAGTACCAAGGGGTGACAGACACGCCGATTGCGCCGTTTTACGCGCAGTTCGATCGAGCGTGGCCAGGTAGCAAATTCATCCTGACCATTCGCGAAAAGAATTCCTGGCTTAGATCAGCTGAATCCCACTGGCGTCTTTTAAAAGAAACCGGTCAGAGGGTTCAAGACGAGCGCTTTCAGGCATTTACCGATTTTGTAAGTGCCTGCGTGTACGGGTGCACCTATTTTAACGCCGAACGCTTTTCATACGCGTATGACATGCATTTGCTAAACGTGAAGGATTTCTTCGCGAACCGGCCTGACGATCTGCTCGTTGTCGACATCTGCAGCGGAGCTGCCGGCTGGACCGAGCTCTGCACGTTTCTGGACGTACCGGTGCCCGACGGTATCCCATTCCCTCATGCCTACCGAACGAACTGGCTAGCGGGTCAGCAGGCCTCGGCTGACATTTGCACTGTCGTCAGCGACGACGAGCCGGTGATAATCATCGATCACGACGGGCTTGCGAATTTTCTAGCTGCGTCGCGTCGGGTCGTCCGTTTCGGCGAGCGCAGCGGGCGGTACTGGGGATTACCCGCGGATGACAGTGAAGCGATCGACGATCTTGAACGTCAGCGGACAGATGGTCGTGCGGGGTTTCTGGCCGTGAGCATGTCTTCCCTGTGGTTCCTGGATAAGTTCGCCGGATTTGCGGATTACTTACGGTCGCGGTACCCGTGCGTGCTGACCAGCGAGCGACTGATGGTTTTCGATCTACGCTAACCGCCGCAGCATACCTCCGTTCGTACTTCCGCTTTGTGGCCAGAGACGCTAACCTGCTTTCACGGATGAAGGGCGCTTTACCTATTGCATTTTAGAACGAGAGCATTGGCATGCGCGGCCTTTGACTCCGTGCAGCCCCAGCCTGAGAATAAGGCGTGACTGAAGCCCCCCTCGTCAGTATCGTCATCACGAATTACAACTACGCCCGCTTTCTCGGTGAGGCGATAGACAGCGCCCTCGCGCAGACTTACTCGCCGGTTGAAGTCATCGTTGTCGATGATGGATCGACCGACGATTCAGGCAGCGTTGTCAAAGCGTATGGAGACAGGATTGTCCCTGTTGTTCGCGCGAATGGCGGGATGGCTGCGGCACTCAACACCGGTTTTACAAACTCGACAGGGCAGATCATCGTGTTCCTCGATTCGGATGACCTGCTTCTGCCAGACGGAGCCGCCCGTATTGCTGAGTCATTTAACGAGAAATCAATCGCCAAGGTTCATTGGCCACTAAGGGAGGTCGGCGCTGACGGCGTGCCAACAGGCCACAATGTCCCGCCCAGACCCCTCCCTGCAGGTGATCTACTCGACGCCATGATCACCAGCGGTCCAATGGCGGGGAATGGGCCGCCGACCTCGGGCAATGCCTTCCCGCGCTGGATGCTCGAAAAGATTTTCCCGATTCCGGAAGCACGGCTGAGGCAACATGCCGATGCCTACCTGAATACTCTTGCTCCGCTGTACGGAACGGTGAGAACACTCAAGGCGCCCCAAGGGTTGTATCGCATACATGGAACGAACGATTATGCGAGTCAGCCCCTTTTGAGCCGTTTGTATCGTAACATGGAAATGCTCGACTATCGGTGCGAACTTCTGGCACGCCACCTCAGTGAGGCCGGCATCGATTTTAATCGCGAGCAGTGGAAGACGCAGCCGGGCTCGTATTACTCAAACCTCTGTCGGCGCATCAGAACGTTGGAGATAGTCGCCGACATAGTTGGACCGGGGGAGAAATTCCTGCTCGTCGATGATGGAGCATTCGGGCACGGGCCGTTGCTTCCGGCCCGCGACTGCGTTCGATTCCCCGTCGATTGCTTGGATTCAGGCGCATCAGGCGTCGCCGATCGCGCAATCGGGTACCTCGAGAAAGCGCGGGATTCTGGCGCGAAGTTCGTGGTGTTCACGAAGCCTGCGCTCTGGCGCCTCGAAAATCACGTTGAGCTTCGGGAGTTCCTCCAGGCGAAATTTCCGCAGACTGATACCGGGGACCTCGTCATCAGCTTCGCGCTGGCACAAAACACAGAACTCGCAGACTGCACGTGAGGTCCCAGAAAATCGCATGTGTGCTGGGGATGCATCGAAGCGGAACATCGGCTCTGACGCGGATTGTGAGTGCACTAGGTGCTTATCTCGGGCCGGAAAGCATGCTTGTACCCCCAGCAAATGACAACCCGACAGGTTTCTGGGAGCTCAAGTCGATCATCGATATCAATCAGTCAATCCTCGTGCGACTTGGTGGACGCGCGATGGATCCTCCAGCTCTTCAGGAGGGTTGGGAGCTTTCTGAAAGCGTTTCCGATCTTCGGGGGCGGGCGGAGACATTGATTGAGTCTGAGTTTTCAGCGGCGCATTTCTGGGCATGGAAAGATCCACGAGCGTGCCTTACGCTTCCGTTCTGGCAGCAGATTGTGCACAACATGCACTACGTGGTGTGTGTTCGGCGTCCCGCCGAGGTTGCCGCGTCGCTCAAACGTCGGAACAAGATTCCAGAGGCGCGCTCAATTTACCTG
>JBDSBT010000122.1:0-7493 GCA_039921425.1 Gemmatimonadaceae bacterium
GCGACAACCGGGGACTTACTTAAACTGCCGTTGCGTTCCCTAGAGAACTCTCCAAACGAGATGACAAGCGAACTCGGCGACTCTTGGGAGAATGCCGCGCTTCGAGAACTCATCGAGCTTGATCTCTTTCGCGAACTTGAGATCCTCGAGGAACATCCCCTCCATCCGTGCGCCTGCACCATCGTCCAGAACGACAAGATTGGATTCGTCGTTGAATGAGATCGATCGGTTGTCTGCATTCATGCTTCCAACCGAGACCCATGCGCCATCCACCACCAGCGTCTTCGCGTGCATCATCACTGGCTGATACTCGAAGATCCTCACTCCCCCCTTCAGTAGCTGTTCGTACTTCGCGCGGCCCGCGTACCATGTGCTCTTGGTATCGGTAGCCTCGGAAACTGTCAGCACTCGCACGTCAACTCCGCGCTGAGCTGACTCGCAGAGCAGTTTCCGAAAAGTGTCCTCCGGCACGAAGTACGAATTGGAGATGTAGAGCTTTTGTCTCGCCGCAGCGATGCTGAGAACAAAGAAGCGCTCCGCCGGTGTGCTGCCTATGGTAGGAGCTGCGTGCAGCACCGCCGCCAGAACGCCATCTTTCTCAGTCTCGGCGGCGTTCTCCGGACGGCTGCTCGGGGGGAACAAGGAGTCGCTCATGAGAAGATTCGAAGACGCCTCGGCCCAGCAGACAACGAAAGTCGCCTGGAGCTGTCTCACGGCCGGGCCCTTGAACCGGACGTTCGTGTCGCGCCACTGATCCTTGTGGCGACCGCTTCCGAACCACTTGTCGTCGATACCAAACCCGCCGGTGTAACCGATCTCCCCGTCGATCACGATCACGCGAATGTGTGCGCGATGCTGCGTCTTCTGAAGCGACTTGAGGCTGAAAGGGCGAAATGCCTCTACCTTCACTCCTGCTTTTTTTAGCGGCTCGAAATATTCCTTCTTGAGAGTGGTTCCGAACGCATCGTGCAGAAAGCGAATCTCGACTCCGGCCTTTGCGCGCTCAATCAGAATCTCCTGAAGCTGATCTGCCATCTTGCCCTTGTTGGCGAAATAGAGCTGGAGCGTGATGGATGACTTTGCATTCCGGAGGTCTTCCCACAGGCGCGGGTAAGTTTGATCTCCGTTGATGAAGAATTCGACTTCGTGCCCGCGCCGAAGCTTCACATGCGTCAGCAGGTCGATCGATTCGCGGAAAAATGGATCGTCAACAGCGGGACAGTCAGTTTCCTTGCCGGGAGCGCCGACGGTCTTGATCGGCGTGCCTCTCACGACATCCATGACGCCGATGAGCAGCGCCATGGAAACGATCACGCCCAGAAGGATGAAGCCAGCGTACGTGAGAATCTGCATTTAGCGAGTGGAAAAAAGGTTGTCCTGCCGGAATCTCGGCGGCTGCTGTCTGATTGAGACTAGCTCAACCCCTCAAAGAAGCCCATCCCGCTTTGACCTTTTCCGTCCAGGTCGGCGCATTGGGATCGACGACCTTGATAGTGATCGCGCCAAGGTAGGCAGTGCCGGAAATCCTGATTGTCGGTGCGTCGGGCGGGGGATTGGTGTTGCCAATTCGCTCCACGTCGAAGCTGCCGAGCATGCCGTCACCGTCGCAAAGGACGCGTATCTCGGGTGGAACGATGACCTCGATATTCCCCATGAAGCAGTTCAGCTCCATCTCCGAGGTGCCCTCGGCCATATGCGCCGATCGAAGATCGATCTCGACATTTCCCATGCACGTGAACGATCGAAACTTGCGCGGGAGAATCCACTCACCCTCGCGTTTGACGTTCGACCACCAGGCGACGACGCCGTTACGATCCGGGATCAGGTGATCCGGCAGCGTGCGCGTGGGGCCGACGGAATGGGCTGCCAGGTGGTGACGAGTTGGAGGTGTCACAATAAATAGATCACGAAGGAATTGGAGTGGGCGGTGAAAGGTGGCGTGTGAACATCCCAGATTCCAGCCATTCCAATCGACATCAATTCAGGGTACTAGGCCTAAGCACACAACGAATTTGTCAACGCGCTTGTGATGAAACAATAGCCATTCCGACCGCCAGAGCTTGTTCACCCATGGTTGTCTTGTGCATAATCACCTTCGCAGGAATCACCTTGGGGTAAACATGACTACTGAGCACATCCCGATGTTCGCGCAGGTCAACAAGTACTTCGACAAGGCCTCGGCACATCTCGATCTGGATCCCGGGCTGCTCGACACCATCAAGGCATGCAATTCAGTCTACCGAATGCGGTTCCCGCTGAAGAGAGATGACGGGACGATCGAAGTAATCAACGGCTGGCGGGCGCAGCACAGTGTTCACCGGCTGCCGACAAAGGGCGGAATTCGTTACGCGGCAAATGTCGACGAAGACGAAGTTTCCGCCCTCGCTGCATTGATGACATACAAGTGCGCGCTCGTCGACGTGCCATTTGGCGGGGCGAAGGGGGCGGTACGAATCGACCCGCAGAAATATTCGGAAGGCGAGCTCGAGCGCGTAACTCGCCGATTTACTTACGAGTTGTTCGCGAAGAATCTCATCGGGCCGGGAATGGACGTTCCCGCGCCCGACATGGGAACCGGTCCGCGTGAGATGGCGTGGATCATGGATACTTACGCGACACTCGCCCGCGGAGAAATAGACGCACAGGGCTGCGTCACAGGTAAGCCTGTCACGCAGGGTGGCGTACGAGGACGCGCAGCCAGCACCGGACGCGGAGTTGCGTTCGCCTTACGCGAAGCCGTCTGCTACTCGGAAGACATGAAGCCACTCGGCTTCACCACCGGCGTCGATGGGAAGCGCTGCGTAGTGCAGGGTCTCGGCAACGTTGGATACCACGCAGCAAAGTTCATCGAGGGATACGGCGGAATCATCATCGCCTTGCTCGAGCGGGAGGGCGGCATCTACTCGGAAAAGGGGCTCGACGTAGACAAGGTCGTGGCGCATCGCAAGGAGACCGGATCGATACTGGGGTACCCGGGTTCGACGGATCTTGCGAGGAGCACGGACGGACTCGAGCTCGACTGCGATGTGCTCGTGCCCGCAGCCCTCGAAAATCAGATCACTGGCGCGAATGTGGATCGCATCAAGGCGAAGATCATCGTCGAAGGTGCAAATGGACCCGTGACCGCGGACGCCAGCGAAAAGCTGCTCTCGAGAGGAGTGCTGCTTCTCCCCGACATCTATACGAACGCCGGCGGGGTGACGGTGTCGTATTTCGAGTGGGTGAAAAATCTTTCCCACATGCGCTATGGCCGAATGGAGAAACGCTTCCAGGAACGGAGCAACGAGCGC
Source organism: Gemmatimonadaceae bacterium (assembly GCA_039921425.1). Taxonomy (GTDB): domain Bacteria; phylum Gemmatimonadota; class Gemmatimonadetes; order Gemmatimonadales; family Gemmatimonadaceae; genus UBA4720. Next base: position 3,291 of record JBDSBT010000122.1, read on the forward strand.
CTCCTCGAGGCGGTTGAGCACCTTACTGGCAAACACTTCACCAACGAAGATCGCGCGAGGTCGAGTGAGGCTGCCGGAGAAGAGGAGCTCGTGAACTCTGGTCTCGAGGAGACAATGATTGCTGCATACGCGGAGCTTCGGGTGATTCAGAAAGAGCGCAACGTAGATCTGAGGACGGCGGCATTCATCAATGCGATCGGGAAAGTCGCGATGGCATACATGCAGCGGGGAATTTTCCCATAAGGCAGATGCCGGCAATAGTAAGGCAGGTCGCGAGCGCGCTGGACTGGGACGGATGTGGTAATGAATAATCCTTCCAGCCCCCGGCATTCCGGCTACCGGCAGCCGGCCGAAGCGGAGAGGATGCTGACGCCAGCAGAGTAAAGCATACGTTCCGCCACAGCCGGGGGCCGACGGCCGGCAAGCCAAAAGCCGGAAGGATTTGTCGCGTTGTCATGCCCTTTTTTGCACACTCTAATAAAGGGCAACGGAACTTGGAGCGGTCTATGCAAATACGAACCGTATGCCCAGCCCGCTCCTCGATTTGTTTCAAGGCCGATTTGGCGGCAGACGCGCGGTCGAGACGATCATCGCCCACCGCACGTTCGCCGACGTAATTCTCCCGCCGCGAACGCGTGCAGCGCTCGATGAAGCGCTCAGCCTCGTCCACAGCCACGAGCTCATCTTCACCCAGTGGGGACTCGGCGAAAAGCATTCGAGTGGGTTGGGGCTCGCGTTCAATTTTGCCGGACCTCCGGGTACGGGCAAAACGATTTGTGCTGAGGCGATCGCTACCGCGCTCGGTAAGAAGCTGTTGTCGGTGCGCTACGCCGAGATGGAATCAATGTGGGCGGGAGAAACCCCGAAGAACGTTGCGGCTGTATTCCGGATGGCGTCGGAGGAAGACGCCGTCCTGTTCTTCGATGAGGCCGATGCAATTGCATCACGCCGGACAACCGGCGTCGCTCAGTCGTATCAGCGCGAGTCCAACACAGTCGTCAACGTTTTATTGAAAGAGCTCGAAGCCTTCAATGGGGTTGTGATCTTTGCGACAAACCTCGCCGTGAATTTCGATCCGGCGTTCGAGCGGCGTATCCGGACGCACGTGAGATTCGAGATGCCGGGTGTGGACGAGCGCGAGCAGATCTGGAAGGTGCAGATCCATCCGACCAAGACGCCTCTCGCTGACGACGTGAACTTCCGTGCGCTGGCCGAGCGCTATGATGTGGCCGGCGGAGACATCAAGAATGCTGTGTTGAAGGCAGCAACAATGGCCGCGGCAGTTCCCGGAATCGACTCGGCAAAGCGAATTCATCAGGCCGAGCTCGAGCGCGCGATGGATGAGGTTGTCGACAGCCGGGGAGTGATGCAGCAATCGCTGTTCGGCGAGCCGCAGCAATCGACCGACGAGAAGCTGATGCACGCGGTCGAGGCCGCGGAAGAGAGGTGGCAGAAGACGGGTCAGGCCGCCATTGCCATCGGCGCATTCGGCGTCGTACTTGGCGTAATCGCCGTTGTCGTCGCGTTTGTCAGAGGGTGACTACGCGCTTTGCTTTACCTCATGAAAACTGACCTTGACAGGCTGACATGATCTTTTCGTTGATGTTGTTGCTGATCCCTATCTCGGCCCTGTTGGAGTACGTCTTCCATGCACCGCCGATGTGGGTTTTCGTCACTGCCGTGCTTGCGATTGTCCCGTTGGCAGAGTGGATAAGGAAGAGCACCGAGCAGCTGGCGGAGCGCGTGGGGAGTGCAATCGGCGGATTACTTAACGTTACGTTCGGAAATGTGGCGGAGCTGATCCTGGCGCTTTTCGTACTGGCCGGCGGCCATGCGAGTGTCGTGAAAGCGCAGATCACCGGTGCCATAATCGGCAACAGTCTGCTCGGGCTTGGGCTCGCGATCGTCGTTGGATCGTGGGGAAGGTCGGAGCAAAAATTCAACCGCGCCACGGCTGGCCGTTTGTCGAGCCTCCTGCTGTTGTGCGTTGTCGCGCTGATGGTGCCGGCGCTGTTCGACATAACGGAGCGGGGAACTTCGGGTGCGTTGAACGCCGCAATCCAGGACGAGCGCCTCAGCCTGGGCGTTGCCGGCGTGCTGATAGTGATTTATGTCGCGAATCTTGTGTATTCGCTGGTCACGCATCGAGACACTTTTGCCGCGTTCGATGAGACGCCGGCTGCGGAAACATCCAATGATCCATTGAGCGCTGCGCACACCTCGGGACGTAAGCATGAAGTGTGGGCGATGTGGAAGATCATGGCTGTGTTGATTGGCGCGACGCTGATCACGGCGATGGAAGCCGAGATGGTATCGGGCGCGCTCGAGGCGACGTCAGCGAAACTCGGCGTGACGACGTTCTTTCTCGGCATCACGGTACTGGCCGTGGTTGGAAACGCGGCCGAGTATGTGTCGGCGGTTTATTTCGCGCGGAAAGACAGGATGGATCTTGTGATCGGGATCACTGTTGGGTCCACGATCCAGATCGCATTGTTCGTGGCGCCTGTTCTCGTGCTCGTCTCGTACTTCATGGGGACGCCGATGAATCTCGTGTTCGAAAATCCGCTCGAGCTGATTTCGGTGGCGGCGGTGGCGTTCATAGTGAACGCGATCGCGCAGGATGGGGAGACGACGTGGTTCGAGGGTTTGTTGCTGCTCGGAGTGTACGTGCTGCTGAGCATGGCATTCTTCTTCTATACGCCGCCGGTGTAGGCGTGGCACAATCCGTTCGCTTGATCACTTCTGTGGGTAAGAGGTGATGTTTTTGCTCAGCCACGTTGTCGCAGCCGACTGGTTCAACTCATTTCGAGCGATTGCAAGAACGAAAGCGAGCAGTTCAGCCTTGCCGACGTTCAAGGTGTATCCGTTTAATCGAACGAATGTGAGCGAAACCGCCAGCGCTGTGCGTTTGTTGCCGTCGGCAAATCCCTGCTTCTGGGCAAAGCCGCAGAGATATGCTGCGGCAAGCGCGGCAATGTCGGAGTCCGGCTCGTAAAAATTCAGGTGCTGCGGCTTGTGTAAAGCGGAATCAACAACGTTCCCATCGATTATTCCGTGAGATCCGCCGAAGAGTTCTACCTGCCTGAAGTGAATGAGCTGAAGTTCCTGAGGAGTAATCCAGCGAGGATTCTTCACTCAGCGAGAGCATTGAAAACCTCTCTATACTGAGAAGCTATCTCCTCGTGGATCTTAAGCGTCTCCATCGTCTCGGGATCGACGGTCGTAACGACAAAACGTCCAGCGCCGTCTTCGGTCCAGTAGAGGGAATCGCCCGGGGAGGCGCCGAGGCGCCGGGCGACTTCATTGGGGATGGCGGTAACGATCGAACCGCCTTGCATTCGGGTTTTGCTGGACATTACCATGAAGGCCGACACGGTGAAGTTACACTAAAGTAACACTCATCGCCCTTGGCAGCAATCGGCATACGATAGACGCTGTAGTGGTGGTTAGCCGCTAATTCAAAAACTAGGTGGTATTGACAGTTGCCAGTAGGACTGTCATATTACTCAGATGCGTAACACTCCCGAACCCGAGTCCATCGATCTGCTCGAGCTTAGCGACAAGGCTCATGTCAGCCCTCGCACTATCCGGTACTACATCCAGCAGGGATTGATTCCGGCACCGGAAGCGCGGGGACCCGGTGCTCATTATGGTCCCGAGCATGTCGACCGGCTGCGGCTGATAAAGCTGCTTCAGCGCGAGCATCTGCCGCTGTCGGAAATCAGGAGGCGAATCGAAAAGTTGCCTCCTGGAGAAGTCAGACGGATTCTGGAAACCGAGCCTGGGCTAAAACCCACGTCAGCCAGCGAGTACGTGCAGCAGGTGTTGTCAGAGGGTGTCGCTAGAATGCGACCACTAGAGATGGCGATGTCAGTATCGGCTCCGATGCTGCGCGAAACGCATCAGCCAAAGCCCAAACCCGTTTTTCGCTCACAGTGGGAACACTTGACGCTCGCGCCTGACGTCGAGCTTCACGTAAGGAGACCCGGAACGCGGGAAGACAATCGCAGGATCGAGCGGCTGCTCGAGGCCGCTCGTGAAATTTTCAATGAGGATTTGCCATGACGCTCTCCATTAAAACCGATAGACAACTCATCCGGGCAAGAGCGAGAAGCAACCGCTACGCCCTGCTCAGGTTCACCGCGCCCCAGGCTCCACGGCCTGAGAGTCGCCGCCCGGTGAACGTTGCATTCGTTCTCGACC
>JBDSBT010000123.1:0-5445 GCA_039921425.1 Gemmatimonadaceae bacterium
GCGCCTCATCGCTCGATACGGCGAGAACGCCCTGATATTATTCCGATTACCTGCTCAGCAGAGTTTCGCTGGGCTCAATTCAACCGAGGTGGGTAGTGGCAAATATTCCAACTGATCTGCGCTACACCGAAGAGCACGAGTACGTACGCACGACGGCCGACGGCTCTGCTGAAATCGGAATTACCGACTACGCCCAGGGAGAGCTCGGGGACGTGGTCTACATCGAACTTCCGGCGGTCGGCACGAAACTCGGCAAGCACGATGTTTTCGGAACCATCGAAGCTGTGAAGGCGGTATCCGAGCTTTTCTCGCCGATTGCTGGCGAAGTAACCGAGATCAACTCGCGCCTTGATCAAGAGCCGGCACTGGTGAACAGCGATCCTTATGGCGCCGGCTGGATGATCCGTCTTAAGGCAGACGATGCGTCTGCGGTCGAGGGCCTGATGACCCCCGACGCGTATACCGCGCAGATCGGTTGATTTTTCTAAGCCAACACCTATATAGCTAACAGCTGGCAAGAACAGGGAATGCGACGAAGTTTGCTGTGGGATTGGTCGTGCTGGCAAAGGTGCAACAAACGGCGGCACCTCAATTCTTTCTGCATCGCCCTCATCGGCGTGTCCACAAAATCATAACGCCGCAGGCGGAACCCGCTCGCGCGTATTGTACAGGCGGCCCGTTTGAATAAAACTCGACGCCGGCTATGTCGGCAGATTGAAGGCCGGAGAGGTCCATCCCTGTTGCTAGCATCCCATCAAGGTATACCTGAACATTGCAGACAGCCTTACCGTGGCCTCCAAGCGAGTAGTAGCCCCTGAGAGATCGCAATGACAGGCTGGCGCGATCGACCGACCAGACGGCCCTGATACCAGTGAAGCGCCGCGCTGCAACGTCCGCCACCGGCTCGCCACCGGCGCTGTCGAGTTGTTCTTGAGTCAAGAAGCGTCCAAGCCCCATTCGCATGCGGGAGACAAACTCATTCGGGTATTCAAGATCTCTGTGTCCACGAACCCTCACTGTATCGAGGCTAAACCCGACGTTCCCCAAGCTTACGTACACATCGATCGAATCGCTTAGGCCCAACATTACGGCCTTTGTTACCGGCGCAAATCCTGGATATCGAACGGTCACTTTTATCAAACTAGGCTTTAGCTCCTTGAACGCGACTCTTCCAAGGCTGTCAGTGAGTGCCGCCAAACCTAAGGCGGGGACAAGTACGTCGGCGCCCACAACGGGGGCGTTGGAACTGGCGCTGCTAACGATTACGGAGAGAAAGGTCGACTGCGCCCCGAGTCGGACGGGTAACGCGTTCAGCACAAAAGTAAGCAACGACAGAAACGCCAAGCGCGCGGGCCGAGAAGTCGTCACGGCGAAGTGTTACGATCTCTACTTGGCGGATTCGCGCGCGCGCTGGACCATTTTTCGAACCGATCACGCCCGCTGCAACGGCGCCGAACGAAAGATGGAGCATGGACTTCGTGTCGGACGCGCTTGCCGACGGAAGGCAATTTCGTTGTTTCAACATCGTCGACGACCTGACGCGGGAATGCCCGGCAATCGAAGTGGCTCATTCGCTTCCGGCGCTCAGAATAATTCACGTGCTGGACCGACTTGCTCTGACGCGCGGTTTGCCGAAGAGCATCGTCTGTGACAACGGGCGCGAGTTCGCCGGCCACGCTCTCGATCTGTGGTTCACGTGCATAACCGACGCACAGCAAGCAGTTGAGCGATGGCAAATGGAGTACAACGAGGTGAGACCGCACAGCAGTCTTGGTCGTCGAACCCCCGCCGAGTTTGCAATGGATCTCAAGAGGAGCCACAATTCACCCCAACGACTCACAGCCTGAGTGACTCCGCATTGGCGAGGGCGTCATCCTTGACACCGCTCGTCGCAAGATGAACTGCCTCAAGCTTGAACTCCTTGCTGAACTCGCGCCGCTCTCTCTTTGAGCTTTCTTCTCGATTCCTTTTCATCAGACACCTCCTGGCTTCGCATATTATGCAAAGCTATTTGGGCGTCCATCAAACCGGGTGATTTCCACTTTCCTCAATTACGTCGATGCAAACGTCCCGCCGGAGCTGGATGTGCATCTCATCATCGACAACTACGCGATGCATAAACATGCCCGTGTGAGAGCGTGGCTCGCGCGTCGGCCACGCTACCATATCCATTTCACTCCGACCTATGCTTCCTCGGCTCAACCAGGTCGAGCGCTGGTTTGGTCTCAACACACAACAAGCAATTCGCCGCGGATCATTCCGAAACATGCGCGAACTGGTGAATCGCATCGATACATTCGTCACGAGATATACGAGCGCTGCCCATCACTCCTCCTGGACCGCGACGCCAGAGTCGATTTTCTCAAAATTGCAACGACTTGCCAAAGCAACTAAGGGGACACAACGCTACTGGCCAATAGCTAATTACAATAGCCGTTGGCTAATAGCTACCAGCATGCAACAAGGCGCCCAAGACACCGGGCTCCTTTTTATTTCATTGCGTCCTTGAAGCTCACTCCGGCGCGGAAGCCCGGAATCTTTCGGGCTTTCACTTTCACAGTTCGCCCAGTGAAGACGCTGTTCACTTCTCGCGCCTTGTGTGAGCGGCGATCGAAAGTGCCGAACCCGGCGATAGTTACCTTGCCGCCGCGCTTTACCTGGCGGGAGATGACGCCGTCCTGGGGGTCGAAGATCGCATCCACCACCCTCTTTACATGAGTGGGCCTGAGCTTCGTCTGGCGAGTGAGGGCCTCAAGCAGTTCCGCCTTGTTCATACCGGCTCCGTGAGCAGCATTGTTGGCGAATTGCGCAAGCGATAATCCGCGTTGCAGGACCGCGCTAAACTACTACCGCGCCCAAGCCTACGCCAGCAGAATAACCGTTCATTTATTCGGCTTCGCTCAACGCTTCGGCTTCGGCATATGCATCCGTGGGCGGACACGAACAAATGAGATTTCGGTCGCCGTACGCGCTCTCCACTCGAGCCACTGAAGGCCAGAACTTGAAATCTCTGGTCCATGGGGCCGGAAACGCGGCCTTTTCCCTTGAATAGGAATGCTGCCAATCGTCAGACGTGACACGGCCAAGCGTGTGCGGTGAATTCTTTAAAACATTGTCAGCGCGATCCGCTGTACCGGTCTCTATCTCCGCGACCTCCGCTCTGATCGAGATCATCGCTTCGCAGAACCGATCGAGCTCGGCCAGGGACTCGCTCTCAGTCGGCTCGATCATCAGCGTTCCAGCTACGGGGAACGACACCGTCGGTGCATGAAACCCATAGTCCATCAGGCGCTTCGCGATGTCTTCGACTTCGACACCGCTCGAGGCCTTGACGACGCGCGTGTCCACGATGCACTCGTGCGCGACCGTGCCATGCTCACCCTTGTACAGCACAGGGAAATGCGGCTCGAGCCGGCGCGCGATGTAGTTCGCATTGAGGATCGCAATTTTTGTCGCATGAGTAAGGCCTTCGCCACCCATCAGCCGGATATACGCGTGCGAGATGGGAAGGATGCTCGAGCTTCCCCACGGGGCAGCCGAAACCGCACCCACTTTATCCCTTCCCTGCTGCGGGATGACGGGATGACCCGGCAGGAAGGGAACAAGATGCGATGCTACGCCGATCGGTCCCATTCCCGGTCCGCCACCGCCATGGGGAATACAGAACGTCTTGTGAAGATTAAGGTGACAGACATCGGCTCCGAAATCGCCGGGGCGACACAGACCGACCATGGCATTCATGTTCGCGCCGTCCATGTACACCTGGCCGCCGTTCGCATGAACGAGACGGCAAACCTCGCTGATTCCTTCCTCGAAAACTCCATGCGTCGATGGATAAGTAACCATCAGCGCGGCCAGGTCATCCTTGTGCGCTTCTGCCTTCGCCCGAAGATCGGCCATGGCGATGTTGCCACGGTCATCGGTCTTCACCACGACGACTTTCATTCCCGCCATCACGGCGCTCGCCGGATTGGTTCCATGCGCGGACTGCGGCGTGAGACACACATCGCGATGAGTGTCGCCACGCGACGCATGGTAGCCCTGAATTGCCAGCAGCCCAGCGTATTCACCCTGCGATCCAGCGTTCGGCTGAAGTGAGACGGCCGCGAAGCCCGTGATCTCAGCGAGCGCGCCTTCGAGCTCGCCGAACAACTGCTGATAGCCTTCGGTTTGGTCGACTGGCGCGAACGGATGAATCTTCCCGAAGCCAGGCCACGTTATCGGCATCATCTCCGCCGTCGCGTTCAGCTTCATCGTGCACGATCCAAGAGGGATCATCGAGTGCACCAGCGACAAATCGCGAGTCTCGAGCTTGTGCATGTATCGCAGCAGCTCCGTCTCCGACCGATGCGTGTTGAATACTTCGTGCTGCATGAACGGCGTCGTGCGCTTGAATCGCTCATCGTACCTCGGGTCGGCTCCGTCAGCGAGCACCGACTGGATCAGCTCCACGCCACCGCCGAAAACCGCTAGCAGACCGACGAGGTCGGCTTCGCTGACAGTCTCGTCGAGCGCGATGCAGACAGAGTGATCTCCCACCAGACGAAGGTTGATTCTGCGCTCCGTGGCCGCTGCCATGACGTCCGACGCATTGCGTGTTCCAAGCTCCACTCTGATCGTGTCGAAATACTCCTCGTGTCCGAGCTCGAATCCGAGAACCTTGAGCGCCTCCGCGAGCACTGCCGCGAACTGGTGAACGCGGGATGCGATCCGGCGCAGGCCGTTTGGTCCGTGGTACACGGCGTACATGCTCGCGACGACCGCCAGGAGGACCTGCGCAGTGCACACGTTGCTCGTGGCTTTCTCGCGGCGGATGTGCTGCTCGCGCGTCTGAAGCGCCATGCGCAAGGCGGGCTTCCCATCGGCGTCACGCGAAATACCAATGATCCGCCCCGGGATCTGCCGCTTGAATTCATCGCGCGTCGCAAAAAATGCAGCGTGCGGGCCGCCGTAACCGAGTGGAACGCCCATGCGCTGGGTGTTACCGACGACGATGTCGGCACCCCATTCCCCGGGTGGCGTCAACAGAACGAGACTCAACAGATCCGCCGCGACTGTGACTAATGCACCAGCCTCGTGCGCGCGCTCGCAGAGCTCACGATTGTCCACCACCGCACCGTCAGTAGCCGGATACTGAAGCAGAAGCCCGAATACATCAGCGCCGAGCTTGGCTTTCATTGCATTGCCCACAACGACTGAGATTCCGCGAACTGAAGCGCGAGTTCTTACAACGTCGATAGTTTGCGGATGGCATTGGTCCGAAACGAAAAACACTTCCTTGCCTGGCTTACCGCGAATGCCGTAGCTCATTGTCATCGCTTCGGCAGCCGCAGTTGCCTCATCGAGCAAAGACGCGTTGGCGATCTCCATTCCGGTGAGATCGATCACCATCGTCTGGAAATTCAGCAACGCTTCGAGTCGGCCCTGGGCGATCTCGGCCTGATA
>JBDSBT010000124.1:0-6335 GCA_039921425.1 Gemmatimonadaceae bacterium
CGATCGAGTCGCATCGCGAGAAGGATCGCCGCCAGGAAAGGCACGGCCATTATGGCGCGGCGAAAAATGGGGCGGGGTCGGCGAAACACGAATGAGAGTATAACTTTCATGGGTCGCTGCGGCGACCTGTGCCCCTCTTCTGTAGAAACTACCTCGATGCCCTGGATTATTCGCAGACTTTATGCTGGGTTCGTTATCGCGGTGACGCTCTGCTTCGCCGCCTGCAAACCCACCACGACAACCCCGACCGTCGTCACGCCGCCAGCACCACCGCCATCGCCGCAGACATTGAGGCTCACGTGGAGCGACGATTTCGACGGGCCTGCTGGTGCCCCCTTTGACGCCACGAAGTGGGTTGCTGAGACCGGCGGTCAAGGTTGGGGAAATCAGGAACGGGAATACTACACGGCCCGCCCGCAAAACGTCTCACTCGACGGTGGTGGTCACCTCGTGATCACGGCCCGCGCCGAGGCGCTTGATTCCTCGTTCCATTGCTGGTACGGCGCGTGTCGCTATTCTTCGGCGCGTCTGATAACCAAAGGCAAGTTCGAGACAACATACGGTCGCTTCGAGGCGCGCATCCGCGTGCCGCGCGGACAGGGACTCTGGCCAGCGTTCTGGATGCTCGGTTCCAGCATCGACGGCGTCGGCTGGCCAAAGTGCGGCGAGCTCGACATCATGGAGAACATCGGCCGTGAGCCTGACGTCGTTCACGGGACAATGCACGGGCCGGGCTATTCGGGAGGGAACGGCATTGGCGGACAATACACGCTCGCGTCCGGATCTTTCGCAGATGATTTCCACGTCTTCGCGCTGGAGTGGTCGCCCGGTAACATCCGGTGGTTGGTCGACGACAAGCTGTTCCGGGCGGCCGCGCCGACGAATCTTCCGGGCGGAGCGACATGGGTTTTCAATAACCCATTCTTCCTGCTGCTGAACGTCGCAGTTGGCGGCGCCTGGCCTGGCGACCCTGATTCGTCGACGACGTTCCCTCAGCAAATGGTCGTCGACTACGTACGCGTTTACCAGTGATGAGCCACGCGGTCACCGAGGCGATACGCTTCCCCTCACGACACGCGTGTTGTACTCCCGCAGGTAACGCTGGTGCAGCGGGTCAGCTGGATAGGCATCCGCCGCTCCACCGGGATATGACTTCAGACCATGGAACGGAAGCGGGCCCACCGTAGTTCCGAACGCCGTGTTGAGATCGGAGTCCTTGATCCATCCGTCAGTGTAGAGCAGGAAGTCACGCTTCCAGCCCGGTGGCAGCGACTTCGCTGAGCTCGCGTCAAACTGAATAGTCGCCTCATCCCCCGGAGCCATTATCATGTACTCGTCGTCGGCTTTATGAAGCAGCGGTAACACGTCGCCGAAACGCGTGAACGCGCCTTCTATCGGCCGCCATGGCGATTCCTTCGCCACGTCGTCGTAGGCAAACCAGTACGGTCCATAGCGCCCGCCCTTGCGGTACATGCGAGAGAAGCCACGGAAATGGAGATCGGAGGACAAAGTCGGCAGCGTGGTGATCTTTGCCGGGCTGTTCGCGATATCGCGCCCGACGAAGGCCTGGTCCCAGTAGATCTGCATGTTCGTGCGAATCCGCACGTGATGATCCGCCGTCCTGAACTTCCCGCTGAGATCCACCACGATCGTTTTGTTCTTGCCCGATGGGAAGCCAATGCTGGCAATCGCCGTTTGCCACTGGCCGTTCGCGTCACGCACCTCGAGCGAAGGCATCACGGGTTTGATTGACGACTGCTGCCCAAGCGCGACGTTTATGCTTGCGTCGGTTGGATAGATCCAGCCGCGCAGGAAGAGGAACGCGCCCGGACTCCCCGCCCCGGCGCCGAGATCCAGAATGAGGTCATGCGGCTCGACGACGCCCTGATACCGCGTTGGAGTGAGGTTCGAGACGTACACGTTGTCAGTCTCTCTAAGTGCCGAGAGGACATCGGTGCCACGTTCGTCAGTTGCAGCCAGTGGCAAATTGCGTCGCGCGACCTGAAAGACGCGAAGCTTCACCGGACCAGGCGGGACGAAGCGCTCGTCAACGAACACGTCCACTGAATCGGGATGGTCTACGGCGATCAATTTGACCTCGTCCGCGTAAGCCGTCTCCCACAGCTCTTCTGTTAGCTGGAGGAGGTATCGTCCATCGAGAGGCTTAAGCGCATCCCCCGGAATTCGGAGGTATTCCTGCGACGCGCCTGCTGGAGCGAACGCGCTCGTGCCACCCATCAGGCCCATCGGCATTCCCAGCGCGCTTCGCCACATCGCGTCAGTCACAAAGCGGAAGCGCTTTCCGTCCCACGTATAGGCAAGCGCGCACGACCCCTTGAGCATCTCGCCCTCGACTACATCCTGGTCGGATCCGGGAAAGAATACCGACTGCGGTACGCCGTTGGGCCACTCCACCCTGAGCACGTCGGCCTTGAGATGTGGGCCAAGTCCAAAGTGCGTCACGCGACCGGTGGCGACCCGCGTCTGGTAGATCTCGCCCGCTCGAAGCTCCAGCCTCGCGCCTATGCCGAACGCGTTATTCTTGCCGCTGCCGCTGCCGAGGCCCTTGAGCTCCACGTTCACGGCGAGGTTGCTGTTTCCGAAATCGTTGCGCACCAGTCGCGGCGCGCCGAAGCCGTCAATTAGAAAGAGATCTTCGTCGCCATCTTTATCCACGTCCGAGACGGCAATATGGGAGGCACCTGCCAAGCGCACGGGAGCGGGGATTCGCGCCGAACGATCAAGAAAGCTTCCCTTCCCGTCATTCCGAAAAAGAAACAAGCCCGGAGAATCCTTGCCGCCTTTGGTGGGCGCCCCCGCAACAACGAGGTCGAGCCAGCCGTCGTTGTCGTAGTCCAAGAACGTCGCCGCCACGCCCGAAATACCACTGAGTGTCTGCATTGCGGCACCCGAGCGGCGATCGCGGGCGAAGGTGCCGTTTCCCTTGTTGAGCCAGAGCATTGGCTCGGCGCCGTTCGCACCCGCGACGAAAAGATCGAGTAACCCGTCGTTGTTGTAATCCCCGGCCGCCGTTGCCCCTGACCCACCGCTGCTGGCCAGACCGCTCGCCGCGGTTACGTCACTGAATCGCTGTGCGCCGCCATTGTGAAAGAGAGCATTGCTGCCGTGGTCCCGAGTGACGAACAGGTCGGTCCGTCCGTCGCCGTCGAAGTCGCCGAACGCGGCGTCGTGCGCGTTGAGGCTGCCAGTGAGACCGAAGCCAGACGTCGTCTCGCTGAACGTTCCGTCGAGATTGTTTCGGTAAACAGTGCGTTCGCCATTCCCGGCGAGAAAGATGTCCAGGTCGCCATCGTGGTCGAAATCGACAAAGAGAGCCTTGCGCGCTCCCCTCACATCGGACACTCGCGCTTTCGAAGTCATCTCGACGAACGTCCCGTCGCCGCGGTTACGAAAGAGGTGCCCACGTCCCTCGCCGCCAATAACGAAGAGGTCAAGCCAGCCATCGTTGTCGTAATCCGCGAACGTCGCGTACGCGGCGCCCTGTGGGAGGGAGATGCCCGACTTTCCCGTAGCGTCCCGAACCAATCCGCCGTTAACTCGATAGAGATGTGCGACGAATCTCCGCAACTCCGGCGACCAGGTCGACGTGAACAGGTCGTCTGTCCCGTCGCCATCCACATCGCCTGCGGCAAGCGCGGTCGCGCCGTCGTACTTCTCAGTCGCGACGGTATTGGCAACAGGAGTGGTTGCGGATGCGAATCCCGCATCGCTCGTCGCATCAGCGAATCTCGCCACGTCGGATTTCACTTCCGGTCTTGCTCTGAGGAGCGAAATGAAATTCTTCGGTGCAAAAATCAGAACGGGACGCCCGGGAATCGGACCCTCTGGCGATCTTATCTCCGCCAGCGAAGCCTGGTACGGCGACGTGACCTTCATCAGGTCGACGAAGCGGTCAAGCGCTGTCCGCGACTGTGTGAGGTTTCCCGCGCGAATGAGTTGAATCGAGCTGTCGAGAAGAGCCCGAGCTTCTCCTGGCGGCCCGGGCGGTATACGGCGTACCTCCTCGAGGTGTCGAACCACGCTGTCAGCCTCGCCACGCCGGGCAAGTGCATCAACAAGTTTCAGCCTCGCGGCGAGATTCGCGGGTGAGAGTCTGAGCACATCACGCAACCGGTCTTCGTAGCGGCGAGCCGAAGCTGGGTCGGATTGTTGAGCGTCGAGCTCCGCCAGCGCGAACAGCACCCGGGCATTGCTAGCCGTATCTCGGCGGAGCCGCTCCAGGGTCGAGCGAGCGTCCGCAAAACGTCCGGTAAGCGCGTAGACCTTCGACAGGAGCAGAGATACTTCGGTGCTCGCAGGGTCTAGCTCGCGGGCACGCAGCAATTGCTTTTCTGCTTCCGGCAACCGGCCTGCCTGCAGATAGGTCAGTCCGAGGTTCGCGTAACCGAATGGATCGTCGGGCGCGAGCTTGCTCAGCTTCTTGAACTCGGTTTCAGCCTCCGAAAGCTGGTTTCGCTGCAGATAACTGAGTCCAAGCACGCGACTGGCGTAAAGCTCTTCAACGGACGCGCGTTCGGTGCGACACGAAGCGGCTGTCGCAATCGATGCAAAACCAAGGAAAACAGCGCACGCGCGCCATACGACCGGAGTCATTGGGCAAACGATACTCCCTGGCGCGAGTCTTCGCGATGCCCGGACGCTCGACCTAACCAGTATTGCGGCGGAGAGGCACATTTAAGGTCGGGCTTCGCAGCGACCGAGTTCGCTTTCAATTTCTCTTTTGGTTTTTTTCGTCGCGCTGGGCGCTGCGTGCCTGAACCCGTGACAACGCAGTTTCGATGATTAACCAGGAACCCGGAGGAGCTGTGTCGAACTATCGCCTTTTTCGTCGCGCCCTCGCATTGGTCGTGGTCCTACCGCTGTTCACGTTGGTCGCGTGCGCGTCGAGCGGAGGGAAGAAAACCGTGGATGACTCGGATCATCCATCGTCGATCGGAAGTAACGATGGCAAATCGATCGAAGACATGCTCGCCACGCGCTTCCCCGGCGTAAGCGTGAGTCGCACCGACGGCGGCGGCCTCGAGATCCGCATTCGCGGGGGCAGCAACACGATCTATGGCAGTAACGATCCGCTTGTCCTTGTGGACGATACGCCCGTCCAGCCCGGCTCGCGTGGACTTGTATTCCTGAATCCATATGACATCGAAAAGATCGAGGTCCTGAAGAATCCAGCCGACATCGGAGTTTACGGGGTCAGGGGAGCAAACGGAGTCATCAGGATCACGACCAAACGGCCGGGACGCCGTTGACTGGGCCAGCGATGACAGAGTTTTGATCTTGCTAACTATGGCTTGGTCGCGGCGACTCACTCTGAGCCTGACACTGGGAACGGTTCTCGCGGCATCGCCGGCGACAAGCCGTGCGCAGGCAACTCAGGAAACCACTGCCTGCTCGAAACCATTGACCCCCGCACCACTACCTGCGCCACTGCGCAACAGACGCAGACAGAAGAGCTCCGACTCCACACAGATTGGGCGAGTCTCGCGCGCTATCGCGAGGCCAATGTTCTTCTCGGTCCGCCCAAGCCGGGTGAAAAGCGCGTCGTTTTCATCGGGAATTCAATAACCGAAGGCTGGGCACCGTCTTTCGCCTCGATGTTTCCCGGGAAGCCATACGTCGGCCGCGGCGTCGGCGGACAGACCACGCCTCAGATGCTCGTGCGATTCCGTCAGGATGTCATCGCGCTCGCGCCGAGTGTCGTCGTAATTCTCGGAGGAACGAACGACATTGCGGGGAACACCGGCCCTTCCACGCTTGAGATGATCGAGGACAATCTCGCCTCGATGACGGAGCTGGCGAAGACGAACGGAATCCAGGTCGTGCTCGCGTCGGTGCTTCCGGTCTACAAGTATCCCTGGCGGCCCAACATCGATCCCCCCTTCCTCATCCTCAAGCTGAACGCGTGGTTGAGGGATTACTCGGCGAAGAAAGGAATCGTATATCTGGATTTCGCATCAACGATGGCTGATGAGCGCCACGGACTGAAGTGTGATCTGGCTTTCGATGGCGTTCATCCCAACGCCAGCGGTTATCGGGTCATGTCGCAGCTGGCCGAGAAAGCCATCGCCGAGGCATTGAGTAGTGCGCATTAGCTGACACTTTCTGTCGTAACCATGGGAGAAGGCCAATGACCGGGATAGATCGTAGAAAGTTCGTCAAAACGCTCGGGGCAGGCACAGCGGGAGTCGCGCTTGGATGCGCTCGGCACAGCATGATCGGGGGTGCAAAATCAAGAAAGATCGACCGCGTCGGCATCCAGCTCTACACCGTTCGAAACGACATGGAGCGCGACTTCGAGGGCACACTCGCGCGCA
>JBDSBT010000125.1:0-8084 GCA_039921425.1 Gemmatimonadaceae bacterium
TTCACGACGCTCGAGCTTCGATGCATCGGCCTTTTCGCCTGGCTGCACCGATCCGGCTGAAATTCCCTGGACCGTCGTTCCAACCGGCACGTAGACAGATCCGGCTGCATTGAGCTTGAGAAGAATCGGTCCAAGCGCGATGGCCGAAACGAGAGCTCCAACGAGGATCGCGATCTGTTGAGAGCGCGGCGTCGAGCCAATCAGATAACCGGTCTTCAAATCCTGCGACGTCGTGCCACCGTTTGACGCAGCGATACAGACAATTGCTCCAATTGAAAGGGCTGTAACGAAGTAGTTGTTGCCCGTCCAGCCGAGCACGACGAACGTGAGACACGTCAGGAGCAGTGTTGCGACGGTCATTCCGGAGATCGGATTCGACGACGATCCGATCTCACCGGTCAGGCGCGAAGAGACCGTGACGAAAAGAAATCCGAAGAGGATGATCAGGAACGCTGCAGCGAACCGCGTGATGATCGATGTGCCGCCGATGTAGAGCGGATTCGCGAATGCAATCGCGAGAACGAGAGCGATGATGCCGATGAAAACGGTGCGCATCGGGAGATCGCGGTCGGTGCGTAGAGTTGCGGGAGCGCCGCCGGCCTTCGATGCGTTGAAGTCGCGAAGGCCGCCTTTCATTCCATGCCAGATGGTCGGAAGGGAGCGGAAAACGCTGACCAGGCCGCCCATTGCGACGGCCCCTGCTCCTATATAAAGGACGTACGCGTTACGAATCGCCCCGGGATCCATGTCTTTGACAAGCGTCGTCGTTTCAGGCGCGAGCGGAACGGTCAGCCCGGCACCGAAGTAGCTGATCATCGGAATCAAAACCAGATAGGCGAGCACACCGCCTGCGCACATGATCGCGGCGATGCGCGGGCCGATGATGTAACCGACACCCAACAATTCGGGAGAGATCTCGACCGAAAGCGATGCGTTCCTGAAGGGAGCGCCGAACACTTTCTCAGGCACCTCTTTCCACGTTCGGAACGCGACCATCGCCGTCTTGTATGCGAGTGCGAATCCGAAGCCGGTGAAGATTGTCTTTGCACTCGTTCCTTCGCCGAGCAGGGCTTGTTCCTTCTTGGCCTCGGGCGATGCGGCCGCTCTCGACTCCGCCGATGCGCCTGCCTTCAACACTTCTGCGCACGCTGTGCCCTCCGGATACTTGAGAACGCCGTGTTGCGCGACGATCAACGCGCGACGCAGCGGGATCATCATGAGGATGCCGAGCAATCCGCCGAGTATGGCGACGAGCATCACGCGGGTGATCTCGAGATCGAAGCCGAGTATGAGGATCGCCGGCATGGTGACGCCGACGCCGAATGCAATTGACTCACCAGCGGAACCGGCTGTCTGAACGATGTTGTGCTCGAGGATCGTCGCGTCGCGCGCGCCGAGTCGCGAGAGCAGGCGGAAGACCGTTATTGAAATGACGGCCACAGGAATCGACGCGCTCACGGTCAGGCCGACTTTCAGAACCAGGTAGAGCGACGAGGCTCCGAAAATCAGGCCGAGGATGGCCCCGACTATGACTGGGAGGATCGTCAGCTCGCGCAGATTCGTCTCCGGCGCGATGTAGGGGGTGAACGGCTGCGGTCCATCGGGCTGGAATCCGATACGGTCGGGATATTCCTGAGCAGGAAGGCTCATTCGTCACACCTCTTGGCTGGTGATCGGTCGCGTTCAGATATCGAACAGCGCAGGAAGCATGCTGAAAGAACCGGCAGCCCCTGCGCTCAGTGACAGTAATGTATGAAAAGCACAGGCCAAGTGCGGAATTTTCGCACCTGAATTGTTATGCCTCTCACAGGAATAATCGCCGTGCAACTCCACCGGATTTAGAGGGTAATTCTGGGGTGCAAAAGTAGGGGTGCAAAAGTGAGGGTGCGCGGTTCATGGAAGGCTACGTCCCGCGCCTGCTTTACCCGATCTTATGGGTAACTGTTGTACCCGCCTGTCGCTGCTGTGCCCGTCCTCAGTCCCTCTTCCAGACCTTATCGATCTGCGACTGGTATCGCGACATCTTCGACCCGCCCGGTCCGTATAGCTCGCGGCGCAATCGCAGCACCATCCAGGCAGCCGCAACGGCGCCAACCGTTACCCTCGCCGCATTTTCGAGCTGCTTGCGACGCTGAGGCGAGACTTTTTCGGTGATTGAGGAGAGAGGCTTTTTGATGTTCATATCTATGGATGGGCGACCCACTCAAGCTAGTAGAGTTGCGGCCTGCGGTCATCAACGATTTTGCTGGTCGCGCTCCAGCAACGCTTTCGCCTTCTCACTCTCAGCCTTTACCTCGGCGGCCGTTCCAACGCCGCTCCGAAGGCGGATGAGCTCCAGCCGCAATTTCTCCAGCTCTGTTGTAATCGCTTCCCGGCGCTCTGATGCCGCCGATCTCGCCTGGGTCAGCTCCGTCACGACCCGCTCCAGCGTATCGGTCGCCAAACCGGCGGTGCCACGACTCGCTTCTTCCTGCGAGCTCGCCAGTCGGGCCTCCCGCTCGACTAGCTCTGTCTGCGCAGCGACGAGTGAAGCGATGACGCGATTCACGTCTCCCAGGTTACGGCGCATTTCCTTCGACAGGCCATCGAAGACAGTCATCGGACCGGCCTCGATCGAAACCGCTCGCTGAGCCGGCCGCATACGGATTCTGGTGGCGATGGAGTTGTAGATCATTTTCCCGAAACCACCGGTCCAGAGCCGCCGCAGCCTGGCATCGAGTCGCCGTGCTCCTCCTGCTCCCGCGATCGTATAGATCAGCGTGCTGATTGCCAGGCTCGCGCCAAGTGCCGCCGCGATAATCCCGCTCAACGGCGATTGATAGCCGCCCTGCGGCCGAGGAACGCGCAACTGGAAGGAAATCGTGATTAAGACCACGGCGGCGATTGCGCCTCCGGCGATGGACTTCCACCGGCGACGCCGGCGGTCACTCCAGTCGGGGGCCGCGCGAAGCAGAGAGTACGCCTCTTCCTGCTCGTCTCCGATGGCGAGGAGACCGATTCGCAAGTCATCGTGGCTGAAGCCCTGCGCTGCGAGCTCGCGTAAGCCACCCATCGCTGACAGCACGAGTGCAATGGATGCGGCAATGATCATCGTGAAAAGGATCACCTGGTCCGCGTCACCACGCACTGCATTCATCAGGGTGGGTGCGAGGAACAGCAGGAGAATCGCATTCCGGATCAGCTGATTCGACTTGACCGCGAAAAGTCGAATCTGCGGTGGTATCTCGCGGCGAGACGCGCGCAGCGGATCGAGCTGCTCGGCCAACTCTTCGCCGGTTTGAAATCGTTGCGCAGGATCTTTCTCAAGGAGGCGATCGATGGCGCTCGAAAGCGAGAGGGGTAGCTCCGGACGCAGTGACGCGATCGCCGGTGGCGGCTTCGTGATATGTGCGGCGAGATAGCCTTGCGTTGAAGACGCATCGAACGGAAAGTGGCCGGTGAGCGCATAGAAAGCCACGACACCCAGTGAATACAGGTCACTGCGACCATCGACTGCTTCGCCTGTGGCCTGCTCCGGGCTCATGAACTGCGGCGTGCCTATGAGCTCGCCGACCATCGTGAGACCGCCGGCATTCTCCTGCGATCGCGAGATGCCGAAGTCAGTGATCATCGCCCGGCCCGAGCCGCGGTCCATGAGAATGTTGTCTGGCTTGACGTCGCGGTGGATGATTCCACGTCCGTGAGCGTATGACAACGCCCACGCTGCTTCCTGGAGCAGCCGAACCGCTTCGCCGATCGGCAGTGGTCCCGCTCGCTGAATTCGTTTGCTGAGAGTCTCTCCGTCCACGTAACCCATGACGAAACACAAAACCTTGTCGCGCTCTTCGACAGCATGGACGGGGACGATGTTGGGATGTGAGAACGACGCGGCGGTGCGCGTCTCCTGAAGAAACCGGGCGCGCAGGTCGGGGCGTGCGGCGAGCTCCGGCGGGAGAAATTTGATTGCGACCGGGCGGTCGAGCTGGACATCACGCGCCAGGTACACGGCGCCCATTCCGCCGCGGCCAAGCTCTTTTTCGAGGAGATAGTGCGGAGCGAGTGCGTCCCGAACCTCATCTTCGGGAATCATTGACGCTACGGGTGATGTCATCGGCGGGGTGGGAGCCATGTGGTCCAACGCTTTGCAGAATCTAGCGCCGAATTCCGATTTCAATCGAGATTATTTCCCGACAGTCATCCCTTGCGACGAAATTCTGACGGGAGGGGCGTCCATCGCGACTGGCCCTTGAAAGATTTCCACGGTTTGTAATCGTGCTTTGCGCGGAACTCGAAGTATCGGCGGCGAAGCGCAGCGATTCGCGCGTCTGAAGAAACGATCGATCGATGTGGTGACTCGAGCAACATGCGCTCGACCTTCCAGACGTTGCCGGAAGCGAGCCGCCATTGATACGGATCGAGGTTACGGAGGTCGAACACTTCGTATCCGGTTATGCGCCCTGTGTAATCGATGTAGCCATCGACATAGCTCAGGGCCACATCGCGCGGAGTCCTGAATAGAGGCTTTCGGCCGTGCAGCCCTGGATCCCGCGAGCGCGCGATCGAACCCCATCCTGTTGGAGTCTTGTAGATGAATAGAACGTGGTCGAGGAGATCGACAGACTCAAAGCCCAGTATCAGTGGTGGGTAGCCGTGCTGCTCGAGAATCACGGCGGCAGAAAGCGCGGCCTCGAGGCAATGCGCGGTTCCGGTTCGAACAACGCCGCGGAATGTCCGCATGGTGTCGCCGCCCTTTTCGTTGTTATAAGGAAGAGAGTTCAGCCAGCGTTGAACCGCAGCAGGAGTACGCAGTCGGCCGATCAGCTTTCGCTCGGCCGCCGTGAAAGCGAAGGCTGAAGGCGCGGGAATCTCAGTCAGGAGGCGAATGTCGACCTTGCGCATCGTCTCGCGTTCGAGTGCTGATCGCCATCCGTGCTGGCGGCGCCCACTTCAAAAACTGATCGCAGCTCGGCCATCTTGGTCGTCGAGTTGGAAGTGGCGGCTAAGCTAAGCAGGGCATCTGTTTATGCAAACGACCATGACTTACTGCTTTTTCAGTTCCATCGTCCAGACATCGCTTTGCCGGTCGCCAAGCGTGAAATAAAAATTGCTGTTATCGACGTCGAGATTGGTTCGGTAGAACTGCCGGCCTGGATCCGTGAGGTGGAGCACTCTTTTTCCGACATCTCCATTAACCGGCAACTGCCAAATTGAGGAGGTTCCGTCCACCTCACGCATTTGGAGGTACCCGTATTTTGAATCAGTAGACCAGGTGATATAGCCTGGACTCGCGACAATTTTGTGGTGCTCCGGGAGAGGAATCATCCGTCGCCCGCTCCAGTCAGACGACAAGACATAAGTCCCTTCGACGCAATCGCCGCAGAGCCCTCCCTTCTCTGAAACTGCGAGCAATTGTTTTCCGTCCGGTGAAAATGCGGCGTTGGTGATCCTGCCGCGGAATTTCGGTATCCCCCAGCCGGTTGGACGTGATGCATCGCGCAGCACTTCAAACAGGGAGTCTGGAAGGGCGCGGTAGATCAGGCCCCTGCCGTCGCCGCGCCAGAGGGGTGCGAGACTTTCGCTTGGCGTCGCGACTACGGGAGTGACATTCCCGCCTTCAGCATCCATGACGTAGATGTCGCGGTTTCCCTTGACGAGGCTATGGAATGCGATCTGGGTTCCGTCACGAGACCAGGCCGGCGAAAAGTTGTCGACCCCGTTGTGTGTTAGCTGCTGTGGCTCGCCCCCAGCGACAGGCATTTTGAAGATGTCCGAATTGCCGTTGATGTTCGAGTCATATGCGAGCCATCGACCATCGGGGGAAATGGAGCTTGACTCGATGGTCTGATTGCCCGTCGTCACCTGTCGCAACCGCGGGTTTTCAGCGCCGCCGGCTATTGGAGCAGCCCATACGTTCGCCATGGTATTGAATACGCTGTAAGCCAGCGTCTTTCCAGCTCGATCGACAGATAACGTATGCGCATTCAGTCCCGTCGTGAGTCGAACGGGTTCGCCCTTCGGCGAAAGATCACTCGCGAGTCTCTGCATGTAGATGTCGCGATTCCCGCCGAGGGAGGAGATGAAAAGGACAGCGCCTTCGGGCGTCCACACGGGGCTGACGTTCAGGTGTGAATTGTCCGATATCTTCACGGGATTTCCGGCATCTGCGCGAACTACCCAGATGGATGATGGAGCCAGATTGCCGATGTTCTCACCGATGAAGAAGAGCGAGTTCCCGAGGGAGAAGGCGATCATCCTGTCGTCGGCCGACCAGCTTGGCATCATGACGCCGTCACCGCTCGCTGTACCTGGGACAGTTCGGCGCTTTTCTCCGTTTGCGTCGGCAATAACGAGTGTGCCATCCGACACGTTCGTGCACGCGACGCGGTCGCCGGCATTCGAGTACATGCATGCGCCGACTCCAGCAAGTCCGGCGACAAGAGTGGAAACACCGCCAAGAGCAGGCACAGTGTAGTTAGCTCCAGGACCCTTGCTGTAGAGAACCTCGGACCCGTCCGGCTTCCAGCTCGCGAACGCTCCGGTATCGGTGAGCATGATTGCACGTCCACCGCTAAGCTGCTTCACGTAGAGCTTGTACGAATCACCGTCGTTGACGCTATACGTGATCAGCCGCCCGTCCGGCGAGATCTTTGGAATGATCTCGAGCCCTGCCGCGTTCGTTACCTGCCTGGTGTTACCGACTATCGGAGTGTCGCTCGTCCGCCGAAAAGCGATGGTGCTGACGAGGAATCCGGCGGCGACAATTCCCAGAATGCCTGCAGCGACGGCAATCCTCTGGGGTGTCCATCGGAACGGCTTTGCCAGGGCAGCATTCGTGGGCGCTGTTGCACCGCTGGTCATTGCATACGGCTCGAGCGCTGAGTGGAGCTCGTCGGCCGATTGAAATCGATCGGCTGGACGTTTTTCGATACAACGCATGATCAATGCGGCCAGGCCTGGCGGAAGTTGCGGGCGCTGTTGCGTGATTGGAGCCGGAGCCGTGGTGATGTGAGCAGCGAGCGTCTGCTGCTGGTTCAATCCTGCAAATGGCGTTCGTCCGGAGAGCAGCTCGTATCCCACGATTCCGAGTGCGTAGATGTCGGCACGTGCGTCAACCATTGGATCCGCGGCGGCTTGCTCCGGGGCCATGTATGCGGGGGTGCCGAGCGCGATGCCGAGTGACGTGAGCGTCTGCGTGTCTTTCGGTGTTTCGGAAGTGGCGGTGCTCAATGCTTTCGAGACTCCGAAGTCCGTTACGAGCGCGTGATTTCCAGAGATCAGAATGTTTTCAGGCTTGATGTCCCGGTGAACCACGCCTTGCGAGTGGGCGTAGCTCAGTGCATCGGCGACTTCGCGCAGGATTCTGGTCGCTTCCTGAACCGGCAATTCGCCGGAGCGGTTGAGACGGGCGCGGAGATTTTCGCCGCCGATGAACGGCATCGTGTAGTAGAGCAGCGAACCTTTCGCCCCAGCTGCGAGAAGATTAACGATGTGCGGATGCTGGAGTCGTGCGGCGAGCTGAATCTCGCGGCGAAACCGATCCTTATTAACACCTGCAGACAGCTCGGGAGGAAGAACCTTGACGACAACCTGCCGATCGAGTTCGAGCTCGGTGGCCACAAAGACGCGTGACATGCCTCCGCCGCCGAGCTCGCTGTCTATGCGATACGCGGGGCCGAGGAGTTCCTGGAGCTGGGTCTGCAGTTCGGAGCTCACCGCTTCGAGAGCCCTCTCCACCGTGCCATGACTTCCGCGTATTGAACTCTCGCCTTCTCAACTGCATCAATCTGTCGAGCGGTCAGAGCGACATCGGCTTCCTGCATCGACATCGCGGCCGCCATCAAAGTCGACTGAACACTTTGTAGCGTAGCAGGGGTCGGCTGAGCAGGTCCACCAAATCCGCGACGAGGAGCCTGAGCCCCGGGCGGTGCAATCGAATCGATCTTGAGCTTCAGTGCATCACCGGCGTTCGTCATCGCATCCGACATTTTGCGTGCGTCGACATACGCTGCGTGTGCTGCCGTCGCATCGTCGTACATCTCCCGCGACAATGCTGACAATTTCGACATCGCCGCGATGGACGTCTTCACGCGCGGATCGAGCACCAC
>JBDSBT010000126.1:0-4807 GCA_039921425.1 Gemmatimonadaceae bacterium
ATCTCGTTGTCTTTCGGGCATATGTACTGCTGCTTGAGCCGCGTGCTGCACTTCTTGTGGAGCATGTTAAACGAAACGCTCGCCTTCGATTCGGACGACGAGTAGATGTTGACCGGCACCGAAACGAGCCCGAAGCTGATGGTGGCGGTTGCTATTGAGCGAGCGGGCATGGGAGTATGTGTTTGAGTCGGGTGATCGGCCCGTTGCTACCGGATTCCGGTGGTTCACCGGGTACCGGTTACTTGGAAACCGGGCAACGACGTTCTGGTTCGTCCTCGGACCTACTATAGATATGCACTTATATCATCGCAACGGGTAGATTGTTGGAAATTATGCCCTCAAACGATTTGTGACATGAACGGTCCGGAATCTGATCTCTCCGGCGATGCGTTGAGCACGTACCGAGCGAAACGATCCCCTGACCGATCGCCCGAGCCCGTCGGTACTGTCTCACCCACGCCAGGTAACCTCTTCGTAGTGCACAAGCACGCGGCGACGCGACTGCACTTCGACCTGCGACTGGAAATGGACGGCGTCCTGAGATCCTGGGCAGTTCCGAAGGGCCCATCGTACGACCAGGCCGACAAGCGACTCGCAGTGATGGTCGAGGACCATCCGCTCGAGTACGGCGATTTCGAGGGAATCATCCCGGCCGGGAATTACGGTGCCGGCGGCGTGATCGTGTGGGACCGCGGCGAATGGGTCGCGCTCGAGGATTGGCGCGAAGGCCTCGAAAAAGGAAAACTCCTCTTCGAGCTCAAGGGCTACAAGCTTCACGGAAAGTGGACGCTCGTGAAGATCAAGAAGACCGAAAAAGAATGGCTCCTCATCAAGGAGCGCGACTCGTTCATGAAGTCTCCGGGCGATGTTTTCCCGGAGGAATCGGTTCTCTCCGGCCTCACCGTAGACGAAGTCAAAGCGGGTATCGCCCCCACCGCTCGGCTCAGTAAGGCGATCGAAGAGAGTGGTGCTGAGAGAAAACGTGTTGACCCGAGAAGTGTCGAGGCAATGCAAGCCGAGACCGCCGAAAAGGCATTTACGCGCGATGGGTGGATCTTCGAGCTCAAGCTCGACGGTTATCGACTGATCGCGAGCAAATCCCACGGCGAAGCGCTGCTGCTCACGCGAAATGGCAACGACTACACCGGAGTTTTTCCTGAGATCGCGCGCGCGGTGAAAGCGCTGCCGGTCGATGAGTGCATCATCGATGGTGAGGTTGTCGTTGTCGACGAGAAGGGTTTACCGAGCTTCGCGAAGCTTCAACGAAGGGGAACGCTGAGCTCGCCGCTGGATGTGAAACGCGCCGCGGTGGAGCTGCCGTCAACTTTTTTCGCGTTCGACATGATTGCATTCGAAGATTTCGATCTGAGGTCGCTGCCGTTGTTGAAGCGCAAGGAATTCCTGGCCGAGGTAGTGCCCAAGCTCGGGCCCGTACGCACGCTCGATCACATCGAGCGAGAGGGTGAAGCGTTTCTCGACCAGGTCGCCGCGCTCGGCCTCGAGGGAATCATCGCGAAGAAGGCCGATGAGCCGTATCGAAAGGGCCGTTCGAGTCAGTGGCTCAAGATCAAGCGTGAGAAGACTGACGACTTCGTGATTGTCGGCTACACTGCGCCGAAGAAAAGCAGAGTTGGGATAGGCGCACTTCAGCTCGCGGATTACGTGGATGGCGCGCTCGTGTACGCGGGCCGAGTGGGTACGGGGTTCAACGATGGGTTGTTGAAGGAGTTGAAGAATCGATTGGATCCCATCGAGAGAACTGATCCAGCATGCGCAGGTCCGATTCTAAGGGAAGGCACAAAACCGATCGACGCAATTCCGGAAATTTCGACGACAACCTGGGTCGATCCGAAGTACGCCTGCGAGGTGCGTTTCAGGGAGTGGACTCCCGACGGCGTGCTTCGTCATCCTTCATTCCTGCGCCTGCGCGATGACAAGCCAATCCATGAGTGCGTGAGACAGAATTGGGCAACCGTTGTTCCCGACGCTCCTGTAGTTCCCGACTCTCCTGTAGTTCCCGACTCTCCCGTAGTTCAACCTTCACAATCCGAAGTTTCTGTGGTCTCTGTGGTCTCTGTGTCCAAAGCAGTCGTGATCTCAAACCCGAAAAAGATCTACTGGCCGGCAGAGAAATACACGAAAGGCGACATGATCGACTATTACAGATCTATCTCTCCCTGGCTCCTGCCATATCTGAAAAATCGCCCGGTGGTACTAACGAGATTCCCCGACGGCATCGACGGAAAGAGTTTCTATCAAAAGGACGCGCCTGACTTTGCGCCAAGCTGGATGAGGACGATCCCCATCTGGAGCACTGACACCCAGCGAGACATCAGATACTTCGTGTGCGATGACGTCGAGTCCATCGAGTATGTCGCGAACATGGGCTCGATCCCGCTTCACATCTGGATGAGCCGCGTCGGTTCTCTCGAATTGCCGGATTGGTGTGTAATCGATCTCGACCCGAAGGAGGCGCCGTTTTCGGACGTGATCACGTGTGCGCAGGTGCTCCATCGAATCTGCGAGGAAGTTCAGCTTCCCAATTACGTGAAGACCACGGGCAAAAGCGGCCTGCACATTCTCATCCCGCTCGGCCGCCAATTCACGTACGAGCAGTGTCGCGTGATTGGTGAGTTGCTTGCGCGGCTGGTGATTCGTGAGCTCGGGGATATTTCGACCATCACTCGGCATGTGACCAAGCGTGGTGACAAAGTCTATCTCGACTATCTACAGAACCGGCATGGGCAGACGATCGTTGCGCCGTTCAGTGTGCGGCCATTGCCGGGCGCGACTGTGTCGATGCCGCTTGTGTGGGATGAAGTGGATCAGTCGCTCGATCCCAAGGCTTATACTATAAAGAGTGCGGTTGAGCGGATGGAACGGATGGGAGTGGATCCGGTGTTGCCCGCACTCGAGGGAAAACCTGATCTCGGGCTGGTATTAACACGCTTGAGTGAGCTGATGTCCGCATAAACGACGGAACAGATCCTTCCGGCGTTTGGCTAACCGGCCGTCGGGGCCCGGCAACAAGCAACTAATGCTGAGAGCTACAGACTGCAGGAGGCATCTCTTCCGTTTCGGCCGGCTGCCGGGGGCCGGAACGCCAGGGGCTGGAAGGATTTTTTCTGATCATCCTGATTCGCCCGAATTTCTTTGCACGTCAGCCCCGGTCCAGCTATTTCGCCGTTAGCTGACTATAGCATGGCCAACGCGAAAATCCGTTGCCTGAGCGCGTTCGCCCGGATAGCTTGGGTGGCTAGCCTCCCACATGCAGGGTTCGACAGATGGAGCTCCGCGACCAATTGCAGACCACTCTCGGAGACGCCTATTCCATCGAGCGTGAACTCGGCGGAGGAGGAATGTCCCGCGTATTCCTCGCGACCGAGACCTCGCTCGTTCGCAAGGTGGTCGTCAAGGTTCTGAGCGGAGACGCGCTCGCAGGGCTGAGCGGTGAGCGTTTTGCGCGCGAAGTTCGGCTCGCGGCGTCGCTTCAACATCCCAATATCGTGCCTCTCCTGACTGCGGGACTCGCCGCAGGCATTCCGTACTACACGATGCCGTATGTGAGAGGCGAATCGCTTGGGGCTCGGATGAAGCAGGTGCAGTCATTCCCCCGGCGAGAGGCGATCTCGATCCTCCGCGATGTCGCGCGCGCCCTCCAGTACGCGCACGCTGAAGGGATCATTCACCGGGACATCAAGCCCGACAACGTTCTCTTGTCAGGCGACGCCGCAGTCGTCACCGATTTTGGAATCGCGAAGGCCATTTCTGTCGCGCAAACCTCTCAGCCCGACCAAGCGGACCAACCAGCCGCGCAAAGTGGATGGACACTAACCAAGGCTGGATTCTCGGTCGGAACGCCGGCGTACATGGCGCCCGAGCAAGCCGCGGCCGATGCGATCGATCATCGGGCCGATCTTTACTCATGGGGTCTCGTTGCTTACGAACTCCTTGCCGGTTCGCATCCGTTCGCAGGCAAGACCACCGCCGTTCAGCTAATGGCCGCGCAAATCAGTGAGACGCCTCCACCGCTCGGCGAAAAAGTCCCGGACCTCCCGGCATCGCTGGCGAATATAGTCATGCGCTGCTTGAACAAATTACCCGACGACCGGCCTGCGTCAGCGACAGAGGTTCTGGAGAGCATAGACGGGCCTTCGTCAGAGTCAATGCCTGTCGCCACTCCGGTGCCCGCTCCCCCGAAAGTGAATCGTACGGCGATCGTCGGCACAGCGGCATTCATTGTCGCAGCCCTGCTCGCCATCGCCGCTTACACGTACTCTACGCGCTCGGCTCAGACAGACGTATCCGCAGCAAAGAGCTCGGTTGCCGTCCTTCCATTCGCCGATGATCGGCCCGACTCAGCGAACGCTTATTTCGGCGAAGGTATAGCCGACGAGCTCATGACCGCACTCGGAAAAGTCCCCGGCTTGCGTGTCGCTTCGCGCACCTCGGCTATCGCGGTTGGACGACGACACGACCTGGACGTACGCGAGATCGGGCGCCAACTCGGCGTCTCGGCAGTAGTCGAAGGTACCGTCAGAAGATCTGGCGATCAGTTGAGGGTCACGGCGCAGCTCACGAATGCAACGGATGGACTGACGCTGTGGAGCGACACATACGAGCGAAAGAACGCGAATGTCTTCGCAGTGCAGGACGATATCACGCAGGCGATTGTTGCGGCGCTTCGCCCTGAGCTGGCTGGCCGCGGTCGTACTGATGAACAAAGGAAAAAAACCGGTCCGGGTACATCCGATCCTGAAGCCTATGATCTGTATCTTCGAGGGCTGTACCTGGTCGAGCGGCGCGG
>JBDSBT010000127.1:0-8599 GCA_039921425.1 Gemmatimonadaceae bacterium
TGACTTTTGCGGGGCTGGCAAGACGAGATGTGATGGTCCTCGAGAGTTGCCGCGACGTTGGCATCCCGGTGGTCGCTACAGTGGCGGGTGGTTACGGAAAGGACATCCGCGACAGCGTTGAGGTTCACGTCAACACCGCAAGAATTTGCCGGGAATTCGTCTAGGGCTTTAGGTTCAAGGCGGCCGCACCTGGTCCTCAACCCGAGCATCATGTCAATTCGAAATCTTCGCTCGTTAATCGTGTTCGGCGTTACGTCGTCAATTGCCGGATGCGCATCGATGGGAACCCGTGCGCCGACGATGTCATCGCCAGCCGATGCGATCGTGATTCATGACGACATCGCTTATCTCGCCAGCGATCGCCTCGAAGGCCGCCTCACTGGCACCGCCGGAAATGACTCCGCAGCGGCCTATCTCGCCCGCCGGTATGCAACGCTAAAGCTTCGAGAGGGATCGCCGGGGTATCTCCAGAAGTTCGTCGCGCGTTCAGCGGCTGACGCACACGCCGGAGTGACAACCGGGCGTCCCACCCAGAACGTCGTCGCCATTCTTCCCGGCAGCGATCCACGCTACTCCGGCCAGTACATCGTCATTGGCGCCCACTTCGATCACCTCGGCCGCGAGACTCAATTTGCGCTCGATCCTGAGGCGAAGGACGCAATCAGAAACGGAGCGGACGACAACGCTTCGGGTACAGCGGCGGTTCTTCAGCTCGCTCGCATGCTGTCGGCCATTCATCCGCGCCGCTCGATCATCTTCGCCAACTTCAGCGGAGAAGAGGAAGGCCTGCTGGGCTCGCAGTGGTTCGTCGATCATCCGCCGGTACCGCTCGACAGCGTCATGGCGATGGTCAACTTCGACATGGTTGGCCGGCTCAACTCCGACAAGCTCCTCGTGTATGGAACGGCGACAGCCACCGAGCTCCCGGCCATTCTCGACAGCGCCAACGCGCACTCTGCAACTCCAC
This sequence comes from Gemmatimonadaceae bacterium, assembly GCA_039921425.1. GTDB lineage: Bacteria > Gemmatimonadota > Gemmatimonadetes > Gemmatimonadales > Gemmatimonadaceae > UBA4720. The sequence continues at coordinate 968 of JBDSBT010000127.1, forward strand.
TCAGGGTTTCCGGTGGAGGCGACGGATTCGGCTCGTCTGACCAAACCTCGTTCTACGCCAGGAACATTCCGGTTCTGCATTTCTTCACCGACATCCACAACGATTATCATCGCGCGACGGACGACATCGAGAAGATCAACTCGGGAGGCGAGGCGCGCGTGGTCGATCTCGCCTATCGTATGATTCGTTCGCTCGACGACCTGCCGGGCCGGTTGAGCTTCGTCCGCATCGCGGCATCGCCTCGAATGAGCGCGAGCGCCAACTCGGGATCGCAGGTCTACCTTGGCTCCGTTCCCGACATGGCCGCGGGTGATATTCCAGGCCTCAAGCTGACCGGTGTTCGTCCGGGAAGTCCGGCCGACCTCGGTGGATTGATGGCGGACGATGTCATTACAGAGTTCGGCGGCCTGAAAGTGACCGATCTCCAGAGCTACAGCGACGCGCTTTACTCGCACAAACCGGAAGACGTCGTGAAAGTAGTCGTGCTGCGTGGAGGAAAGCCGGTCGAATTGACTGTCACACTCGGCAAGCGCGGCGGCTGACCACTATGAGGCATTAGAGTTCGAGGGAATGCCTCTCCCAATCCCAGCCCCGCGCGAAGTCGGATTCACGACGTCCACGAAGACTCCGCTGTACTGGGTCGCCTACGGACCGCCCGAAGCGGACAAGCTGCTCGTCCTCCACGGCGGACCCGGCGCGGACCACGCGTACCTCCTCCCGCAGATGCTGCATTTGGCTGAGAAGTACAATGTGATTTTGTACGATCAGCGCGGCGGCGGGAAATCCAAATCTGACCAGCGCGAGCCGGTGACGATCGACACTCACGTTGCCGATCTCGGTGCGATCGTCAACGAGCTCGGGATCACCGCGCCGTCGATCGTCGCCTACTCGTTCGGGTCGCTGATCGCCCTCTACTACTGCTTGGAGGCAGACAGGGATCCTTCGTTTTCGAAGCCGTCGCGAATGGTACTAATCGACCCGGCACCGCTGAGAATGGATTTTCGCAAGCAGTTCGAGGCCGAGTTCTCGCGACGGCAGAACGGCCCCGAGGTCAAAGCCATGCGCGATGAGCTCGCAGCGTCTGGTCTCCGCGAAACGGACCCCGTGGAATACAAGCAGAGGGTCTTCGAGCTCGCGGTCGCAGGCTATTTCGCCGACCCCCGGAATGCACGAAATCTCACGCCGTTTCGGATCACCGGCCGGGTTCAGCAGAGTGTCTGGGAGAGCATCGGCGCGGACTACGATCTCCTCAGTCGGTTGTCGCCGGGGGACTTCCCCGTTCTCATCGTTCACGGCCGTGACGATCCCATTCCGGCAGCGTCTTCCATCGAGGGCGCGAAGGCGATGAATGCAGAGCTCGTCCTGCTGGACGACTGCGGACACGTACCTTACGTTGAACAGCCCGGCCCATTGTTTTCGGCGCTGGATGAATTCCTCAGTACCTCGGACTCTTCAGCGACCCGCAATTAGCGATGTCAGATTTCGGAATCGTTCAGCAGTACCTTACAACGATCGAGATGGACGGAAAACCGTGCACGGTTTCCGTCCGCATCGCGTATGACGGAATCGAGTACATCGGCCGCCTTTTTTTCGCTGATCCCGAGACCGGCGAAGGTATTCCCGACCACGGCGCAATTCCGGGGCGCACTGTCGATGAGGCCGTCGAATTCGCCCGGCGCCTCACGCTTGAGGACTTCACGCGACGGTACCACCGGGCAAGGGCTGACAAGCGACGCTATATATCGCTTCGCCGGGCCACGGACGAGATGCTAATGAAGATCAAGTACATGAATCGCGTTTCGATCAACATGCATAAAGGCCTTCTCGACTCAGAAGGTGCGAAGCAGGAAATCGAGCTGATCCAGAAGCAGCTCCATGAGATGATCGACCGCATGCCCGGGCACGCGGGAACCGAAGGCTAGGTTTTCGCATATTGCGGGAGCATGGACTCCCGTACCGCGGCACACATCCTCGATCAGATTGGTGCGCTTCTCCAGCTCACCGGCGCCTCGCGCTTCAACGCCCGCGCATATCAGCGGGCCGCGGGAGCCATCCTCGCACTTGGCGCTGACGATCTCGCGCCGCTGCTTCATTCGGGCGAGCTGAAGGACACTCCTGGTGTCGGCCCTGCGACGATCGGCGTCATTCGCGATCTCGTTGCAACGGGAGAGTCGAGCTACCTCAAAAAACTCACTGAGAAAGTCCCGCGCGGACTCATCGAGATGGCACGTGTGCCGGGTCTCGGAATCGCGAAGGTCAGTGTCATCCACAAGGAACTGGGCGTCGAGACGCTGGCTGACCTCGAAGAAGCCGCGCGTGACGGGCGTCTCGCTAAAGTAAAGGGATTCGGGGCGAAGACGGCCCAGCGCGTGTTGAATGGAATCGCGTTCGCGAGGGATGCGGGGCGGAAGACGCGATATCCTCGCGCGATTGCGCAAGCGCTGGTATTGCAGGATCAGGTTGCTCGTCATCCCGACGTTGTCGAGGCGGTTATTACGGGTTCGATTCGCCGCGTCGCGGAGCTGGTGAGCGACATCGACATCGTCGCGATTTGTAACGCCGACCCGGTTGAGGTCGCCAGATCGTTTGCGAATGCGGCCGCAGTGAAAGAAGCCGTCGAGAAGGGCCCATCGGTGTCGATCACGTATGTCGATGGTGTGCGAATGAATCTCCTGTGCGCGCGAACCGAAGATGCCGGCGTGGCTCTATTGATAAGCACCGGAAGCGAAGAGCACGTCGCACAGGTGATGTCGCTTGCAATGCGACAAAAAATTGAGATTGACGCAACATCATTTCGCGCTCCTCTCGGTGTCGCGGTAGCGACAGAGACCGAAACGGCGCTTTACCGCAGCCTCGGACTGGAAGCGATCCCGCCCGAGCTTCGGGAGGGAATGGGAGAAGTTGAAGCTGCTTCAACCCATGAGTTGCCCGAACTCGTCACCAGCGACGACATCAAGGGCGCACTGCACTGTCACACAACGTGGTCGGACGGTGGTGCTTCGATCGCCGAAATGGCGCTTGCTGCCCAGACACTCGGCTGGAGCTACATCGGCATCAGTGATCATTCACAGTTCGCGTTCTACGCCGGCGGAATGAAACGCGACAAGGTGCTTCGACAACACGAGGAGATCGACGAGCTGAACTCGAGGATGAAAACGTTCCGCGTTCTCAAGGGATGCGAGTGCGACATTTTGCCGAGCGGCAATCTCGATTACGAAGACGATACACTCGACTTGTTCGACTACATCGTCGGATCGGTTCACTCGCAGTTCAAGATGGAAAAATCGGTGATGACAGCGCGCGTCCTGCGAGCGATGGACGATCCGCGGATGACGATACTTGGACACGCGACCGGAAGATTGTTGTTGTCGCGCCCGGGCTATCACATCGACATCGACGCAGTAATCGAGAAGGCTGTTGAAACAAGCATGGCAATCGAGCTCAACGCAGATCCGAATCGTCTCGACCTGGATTGGCGCCATTGCCGCCAGGCGCGAGACAAGGGCGTACTCATCGCGATTGGCCCCGACGCCCACTCGGAAGCCAGTCTCGAGAACGTCGAGATGGGAGTTGCGCTGGCGCGAAAGGCGTGGTGCGAGAAGAAGGACGTTCTCAATACCAAAACGTGGAAGCAGGTGCTCGCGTTTGCCCGATCAAAGCGCGAGAATCACTAGGTGCCAACACCTGCAAAGAAAACCGCCGCGAAAGCGGCGACGAAGAAGACTGCGAAACCGATGAAGGCCGCCCCCAATGCGGCCGCAATGTCTCCCGCAAAACGAAAGAAGAAACGTGGAGCTGAGCTAAAGGCTCACGCCTATGAACTTCTGAGGCGATTGAAGGCAGAGTATCCGGATGCTCACTGCGAACTCGACTTCGAGACGCCGCTTCAGCTTCTGATCGCGACGATCCTTAGTGCGCAATGCACCGACAAGCGCGTGAACATGGTCACTCCGGAATTGTTCAGGACTTATCCTGACGCGGAGAGGATGTCGGCAGCAAAGACCGAGGATCTCGAGGAGCTGATCAAGAGCACTGGATTCTTCCGCAACAAGACCAAGAGTCTGCTGGGAATGTCAGCGGCGGTGTCAGAGCGCCACGACGGGTCAGTTCCATCGACGATGCAAGAGTTGGTGAATCTCCCAGGCGTCGGTCGCAAAACCGCCAATGTCGTTTTGGGGAATGCGTTCGGGATGAACGAAGGCGTTGTCGTCGACACTCACGTTGGGCGACTTGCCGTTCGCCTCGGACTTACAGATGAGACCGATCCGGTGAAGGTCGAGCGGGCACTGATGCCGCTGTTTCCGCGAGATGATTGGGCGCTGCTGTCGCATCTGCTGATCTTTCATGGACGGAGAGTCTGTTTTGCTCGAGCACCTAATTGTCCTGGGTGCATGCTGACAGATATTTGTCCTTCTGCCAGGGTTTAGAATCGGGGAACCCAGAGAGTCCGGAGTCTTCAGTCTACAGTTTTTGAGTTGGGAGTCCTGAGTTATTATAGAACCACAGAACAACAGAACTACAGCGAGCTCAGCACCTTTTCGTGTAACCCGAAAAGCATCTTTCGGATTTCTACTGTCTCCTTCGAAAGCGCCGGGTGTGCTTCGGCTTGCAAAACACCGTAATCATTCGCCAATTCCAGCTGCTACTCGAGCTCAAACGCAGATTTGATGCTGATGTCGAGGAAACGCGCGAAATCCTTCTGACTGCTCGCGCCGCAGCCTTCAACAATATTGAACGTGATCGACTCGGCAGCGGTTGTCATCTGCTTCTTAAGCGAAGCATACCCACTCCGCGGAAATTGACGGGTTGCTTTCCGGACCTTCAGCGACTGCGCGTGGGCTCTCGCCCAGACGTCCAGATTGTGATAATCCTGCATGCCGAAGTGTGGTGCGTTGGGCCAGTCGTTCCATCACCATTTTTCAGTTCGACGAATCGATCTCACCCGCGTTAACTCAGGACTCAAGACTCAAAAAACTGCAAACTGAGAACTCCGGACTCCCTGGGTTTCCAAGGTCCACCACTTGAACGGTTATTGAGCGGATGTAGCTTCCCCTATCCCCTCAAGAAAAGCAGATGACTAGATACGCCACTATCGAAACGAACCGCGGCACAATGACTGCCGAGCTGTACGACGAGGAAGCGCCTAAAACGGTCGCAAACTTCGAAAAGCTCGCCAATGAAGGCTATTACGACGGAATCAAGTTCCACCGGGTGATCCCCGACTTCGTCGTCCAGGGCGGCGATCCGCTTTCCCGCGACCTGCCAGAAGGTGACCGACGGGTCGGAACGGGCGGGCCCGGCTACAATATCGATTGCGAAACAGCCGGCAACCCGCACAAGCACGAGCTTGGCTCCCTCTCGATGGCCCACGCCGGAAAGAACACAGGCGGCAGCCAGTTCTTCATCGTGCTCAGCGAAGGCAACACACGGCACCTGAACGGTGTCCACACTGTATTCGGAAAGGTCACCGGCAATGTCGATGTCGTGAAGACTATCAAAGCGAACGACAGTATGACCAAGGTGCGCGTTTCCGACTCAACCGCGAAGGAGTAGGCCAATGGCCGAACCAAGACCGAAAAGCCGGGATCTTGGCGCCGCCCTCACCGGGCTGGTGCTCGGCGGATCGACGCTGTTCCTTCTTGTCCTGACGATCGTTTGGCTTACCAATCGCCACTTTGATGCAAAGAAGGCTGCTGAAAAGGCCGAAACCCCGGCCGCTGCCGCAGTAGCGCCGCCCGCTACTCACTAGCCCCTCAACGCTTGTCCGGGCCGGTGCGTATTCCAGATGAGGAACGCGCGCTGGCCGAAAAGGCCCGCGCCGGCGATCACAACGCCTTCGCGGGCCTGGTGCGTTTACACCAGAGGCGCGCGTACCTCGTGGCCCGGGCGATCGTGACCGTTCACGAGGATGCCGAGGACGCTGTGCAGGAAGGGTTCGTTCGTGCGTATCAGGCGCTCGACAGGTTCGATACTGCTCAGGGTTTTGGCGCCTGGCTGAACCGAATCGTGGCCAACGCCGCGCTCGACATTGCCCGACGCAAAAAGGTAAGGACGACCGATGAGCTGAGCGAAGCTCTTCAGTCGCCTTTCCGAGACCCTGCAGAGCATGCAGAGTTGAGGGGAAGGCTGGCGGAGGCGCTGGCACAGCTCCCGGAACGCGCTCGCTCGGTAATTGTGCTGCACGATGTCGAAGGATTTACGCATGTCGAGATCGGAGTGATGCTGGGAATTCCCGGCGGAACTGCACGATCCGACCTTCACCACGCGCGGCAGAAGCTGCGCGGTCTTTTGAAGAATTTGAGGGGGTAACGATGACCGACGAACCAAGATTCTCTGGCCCATCCGGACCAGCCGACAGTGACTCGCTTGGCGAGCCGCTGGCTGGTCTCCTTCGCGACGCGTTCGTTCCTCCGGGTGACTCTTCGGCCTACTGGGCCGGCCTAGAGCAGCGCATCATGGCTCGCGTGAAGGCAGCAGGCTTGGACGATTCACCCTGGTGGTCCGTACTCGCTCCGTGGGCTCAAGCCGGCCTCATCGCTGCCACCGCGATCGCTGCCTTCACCAGCGTGATCAATCAGCGCCTATCAGAGTCCGATTCCCAGTACGCGTATGAGTCGGTTGTTCAGACTTCGGCAACTGGTGCCGATGCGCCCGTAGATCTGCTCGCCCCGCCGGACAGGGCCTCCGGGAGCGACGCTACACTCGACTACGTTCTCTCACACTAAGCCGCATATGCAACGCTCAAAGAGCTTCGCCATGTTGTTTTTGATTGGCGCGTTCATCGCTGGAATCGCAGTCGGCGTGACCGCGGATCGCGCCCTGTCACCCAGAGGCCACGATCGTCGTGGACCGAAGTCGGGCGTCGACCGCATGTCGAAAGAACTCGGGCTCAACGCAGCCCAGCGCGCCCAGGTCGATTCGATAATGACGCGTCGTCGCACTCAAATGAAAGACGTGTTCAAGCCCTTGCACCCTCAAATCGATTCTCTCCAGAAAGCCGCCGGGGCGATCGCGGACAGCACTCATGACCAGCTAAAGCGTGTCTTGACGGCGGAGCAGGGAAAGAAACTGGACGAGATGCGCGACAGACTGAAGAAAGAAGAAGCCTCCAGGCGCGGGCGCTTTGACGGCAACAAAGACAAGACGTTACCGATTCCTTGACATGAAATATCTCGCACTACTTGCCGCCCTCTCACTGTTCGCCATTCCGCACACCGGCCCGGCGCAGACGGTGGACACAACCGCCGCACCCATCACGCTGTCCGAGGCAATTCTGATGGCGCAGAAGAACGCACCCGCAGCCGTCCAGGCGCGCGGCTCGATCCTCACGGCCGACGCAACAGTCAAGCAGTCATACTCCGCTTTCCTCCCGAGCTTCAACCTCTCAGCAGGTACTCAGCGACAGGCTGGCGACCGTTTCGACACACAAGGGAACCTCGTTCCATTCACCGGCAATCCGACCAACTATTCCACCGGTCTCAGCAGCAGCCTCCAGCTGTTCGATGGCGGACGCCGCTTTTTCGACATCAAGCGCACCAAAGCCGACGTCCATGCCGCCGAAGCCGGTGAAACAGTTTCTCGTTACCAGATCGCACTTCAGGTAAAGCAGCAGTACTACAACATCCTCGCCGC
>JBDSBT010000128.1:0-3782 GCA_039921425.1 Gemmatimonadaceae bacterium
CAGACCGCCCTCGGGAAGTATGACCTCGCGTCGATCGCGAGCCATGGAATGGATGTCGTGCGCCGCCCCACCGGCGGCCGATCGCTTCTGCATACCCGCGAAGTGACGTACAGCGTGACCGCGCCAATCTCCGCTGCAGACTCGATGAATGAGAGTTATCGGCGGATCAATGCGTTGCTTCTCGACGGACTCGGATCGCTTGGTGTGATGGCTGAAGAGGCGGATCCGGAATCGGCGGCGATTTCTCCCAGCGAAGTCCCGTGCTTCGCCGAGCCGTCGAAGGGGGAACTCGTCTTCCAGGGGAGGAAGCTCGTCGGAAGCGCGCAGGTGCGCGATAAGGGAGCGCTCCTTCAGCACGGTTCGATCCTGATTGGGGACGATCAGCACCTTATTCCCGCATTATCGATTCCCGCGCCTCACGCAGTCGCGGCAAAGGCCGCAACTCTGGTTCAGGCAATAGGAAGAGAACCAGGTGTCGAAGAGGTAGCATCAGCATTATTTGCAGGCGTCATTCTCCTCGAAGACGCCGGTGCGACCCGCCTTCATGAAAACAGCGTGGAAGGATTTACGGCACGCCATCTCGAAAAGTACCGCAGCGAATGGTGGACGTGGAGACGGTGAAGCCACAACTTCTGTATCATGCGTCTGACAATTGGAGTTGCCTTCGTATCGCTCGTATTTGCCGGATGCAGCGGAAATGAGCCGACGCCATCTGCCAGTGAAAACGGCGGAGCTGTCTTCATTTCGGTCGGTGGCGATCCCGACGTTCTTTTTCCACCGTTGAGCGAGACCACTTCGGCGCAGATCATCGAAGACCTCGTGTACGACAAGCTCGCGGAGATCGGAGATTCGCTAAACACCGTTGGAGACGGCGGTTTCCATCCGGCACTGGCAAACTTCTGGAGATGGTCGCCCGATTCGTTATCGATAGCCTTTCATCTGGACCCGGCCTCGAAGTGGCACGACGGCGTGCCGGTCCGTTCGCAAGATGTGAAGTCATCTTTTCGCGTTTACACCGACACGGCGAGCGGATCACCGTTCGCGGTGACGCTCGCGAGCATCGATTCGGTGTCGACTCCCGACAGCATGACGGCCGTATTTTGGTTCAAGAAGCGATCTCCGCTTCAGTTCTTCGACGCTGTTTACAACATGTCGATACTGCCTGATCACCTGCTGGAGGGAGCAACGGGTGCTGCGCTCCGAACTTCGTCCCTTGCGCGCACGCCGGTTGGAACCGGCCGATTCAGGTTCGTCAGCTGGACACCGGGGTCTTCCATTCAACTGGTCGCCGATACGGCGAATTTCCGCAGTCGGCCGCATCTGGACCGCGTCGTGATGACCATCGCGCCCGACTTCAACACGGCCCTTACCCGGCTGGTTGGAGGTGAGGCGGACATGCTCGAACAGATTCCCGCCGCGAGCGTTCCCGACATCGCCAAGGACACGACTCTTCGCCGCACTCTCGATCCCGGACTCGACTACAACTTCATTCAGTTCAATCTCAGGGACCCGAAGCAGCCATCGAAGCCGCACAAGCTGTTCGGTGACAGAGCCCTGCGTCGGGCAATCAGCGCTACCGTCGACCGCAGAAGTATCGTCCAGAATGTCTACGATTCGCTCGCATTCGTCGCCCTTGGGCCGACGGTTCGCGCGTACGCAACGACGGACACCACTCTCGCGCCAATATCGTTCTCGGCCGACGGCGCTAAAAGACAACTTGATTCACTCGGCTGGAAGGATTCCAACGGAGATGACGTGCGCGACAGGAACGGTATTCCGCTCGAGTTCACTCTGGAAGTCCCGGGCTCGAGCAAAGCCCGCACTCGGATGGCCGTGCTGATTCAGGAGCAGCTGAAACAGGCCGGCGTGAGAATGAACATCGATCAGCTCGACTTCCCGGCGTTCATCGCGAAAGAAGGCGGTCGCAGTTTCGATGCGGTCTTCGGCGGCTGGCATGTCGAGGCAAGTCCGGGAAGCATCCGACAAACGTGGGGAACGGCGGGAACCGCCAAAGGCGGAACGAACTACGGCTCGTACACGAATCCTCGGTTCGATGCTCAGGTCGATAGCGCACTGACAGCCCGCACGTTCGCCGGTCGTCGCGCGCATTTCACATCGGCGTACAGGATTATCGACGACGATGCGCCCGCTATCTGGTTTGCGGAGCCAAAGCGGATCATGGCAGTCAATCGCCGCATCGAAACCGGAAAGTTTCGAGCCGATGCGTGGTGGAAGACGATTCCGGACTGGAGCATCCCTGCGGATAAGCGGATCGCGCGCGACAGAAGCCCTTCGCCCAAACGGTAACGAGTGGCGGCCTTCCTTGCCCGCCGATTAGCACAGGGACTGGCCGTCGTGGCATTGGTCGCTACGATCGTTTTTTTTCTGATCCACTCGGCCCCGGGCGATCCGTTCAGCGGGTCGATGGAAAATCCTGGTATCAGCGAGGCGGTAAGGGCGAACTGGCGTCATTCCTACGGGCTCGACCGGACACTTGGCGAGCAATACGTCAGATACGTGGCGAGTGTCGCGCGCGGAGACTTCGGCTTCTCGTTCTCGCAACATCGGCCGGTGAGGGACGCGTTGGCCACTGCTCTTCCAAACACGCTGTTGCTGATGTCAGTCGCGCTCGCCGCCGGATTCGCCATCGGTATCGCTGTCGCCATCGCTCAGGTTCGCCGGCGCGGGAAGTTTGGTGACAGGCTGCTTGGCGGCATTTCGATTTTTCTCTTTTCTGTTCCCGACTTCTGGCTCGCGATGATCGTCCTCACATCGCTCTCCTACTGGGTCCGATGGTTTCCAATCGGCGGATCCGTCGATGCGTCGGCATACGATGCGATGGACGCCGCAGCTCGCGCCGCCGATAGGCTATACCATCTGGTTCTCCCGGCACTGACGCTGGCGCTGTTGTACTTCCCTGTCATCGCCCGCCATCAGCGAGCTGCTCTGCTCGAATCGATTTCATCCGACTACATAACAACCGCGCGCGCCAAGGGAGTAACCGAGAGAGCAATCGTTACCCGGCACGCCTTGCGAAACGCTCTTCTTCCAGTGGTGACGATTCTGGGCGTCGCTTTCCCCGCCCTGCTGACCGGAGCCGTCTTCGTTGAGAAGATTTTTGGCTGGCCGGGAATGGGGCTCCTGATCGTCGGTTCGATCGGCAGCCGGGACTATCCGTTGCTCACGGCATCTGTTCTGCTGGCGAGCACATTCGTCGTTTTAGGAAGCATTCTCTCCGACGTTCTCTACCGCTGGCTCGACCCTCGGTTGCACAGTGAACGCTGATACGCCGCTTCCACTGGTAGGCTGGATTGCGGCGCCGCGCAGGTGGCTGGCAACCGACACGTCCGCGGCGTTTGCGGCAGGGCTTCTCTTCGCAATCGCGATCCCGTGCCTGCTCGCTCCGGTCTTCGCGCCTTACGATCCATCTGCTCAACCGAACATAATTGGATTGCGAAGCGTGGGCCCATCGCTTCTGCATCCGTTCGGAACCGATTCGTCCAGCAGAGACATACTCACCCGCGTTTTGTATGGTGGTCAATTGTCATTGACGGTTGCAATCATTGCCACCCTCGTAAGTGTCGCACTCGGTACTGCCTATGGCGCGGTTGCGGGCTTTCTCGACGGAGTCGGAGGCACGCTGCTGCAGCGCATTCTCGACGCGTTACTTTCGATCCCCAGGCTGCTCCTGCTCATCGCCATTTTCGCAGCGTGGAGTGGCGCACCTCTCCCGGTGTTTGTTCTCGCCCTTGGGCTTACTGGCTGGTACGGATTGGCGCGCC
>JBDSBT010000129.1:0-3310 GCA_039921425.1 Gemmatimonadaceae bacterium
ATCGGTCGCGGGCATGCTGATCGACATCCTCATTCGCGACGCCAGCGACAACAGGAAGTCGCTCGATACCGTGATGCGCGAGCTCTACGAAAGCACTTACAAGAAAGGGAAGGGATTCACGAACGACGAGTGGTGGTCCGCCGTATCGCGAGCGGCGGGGGAAAAGTCGTTTACCGATTTCGAGAGGCGATATGTGGATGGCCGAGAACCGTTTCCGTACGACAGCGTGTTGCCGCTTGCGGGACTTCGTCTTCTTGTCGAGCGAACAGTCACGCCTTCGCTAGGCGTTTCAGTATCGGGAGACGATGATGGTCTACGCGTAATGCAGGTAGTTGTTACCGGTCCAGGCGCGATCGCAGGTGTCCAGCTTGGTGACTACCTGCTGACCGTAGGCGGTCTCGATGCGACGGACCCCGCGTTCACTCAAAAGTTCAACGAAAAGTTTGGGGCCGCGCCGCCAGGTCAAACAATTCCGATCGAAGTAAGACGGGGCACTCAGCGGCTGACGCTGAATGCCCCGGTGAGATTCAACACTACTGAAGGCCGCCGGCTCATCGAGGTGACGAACGCGACGCCCAAGGCAATCAGGGTACGTGGCGGCCTGTTGAACGGTACGCCTCAACAGTAGCTGCATCGCGCGGCGACGGCCCTGTCCACTTATCCTTCATCATCGCTTCAATTTCCGGGATTTCGCGCGGAGCGCGTGAGATCCAGTCGATACCGGTTGGCGTGACGATGTAGTCGTCTTCGATTCTCACGCCGATGTTGGCGTACTTCCGCACTGAAGGCCGAATCTTCGCGATCATCGCCTGATTTTTCAGGGTGTTGGGCAGTATCTCGAGCAGGTTCGAGCGAACGTATATGCCTGGCTCGATAGTGAACGCGCTTCCCGGAACCAGCGTTCCGTTGGAGCTCGACGCGCCGGGATCATGCACGTCCAGTCCAATTCCATGTCCAAGGCCATGCATGTAGTAGAGCGAGCGCTGTGAGCACTGGCGTCCGGTTGCATCGCAGTCGTAGGTCGAACCCGGACCTTCGATCAGCCCGAGTTGCGAAAGCGAACGATCGAGGGACGCATTCGCCGAATCAGCCATCGCTCGGCCAGGGCCGTTGACGGCACCCGCTTTTTCGCCGGCTGCCTGCGCTGTACGAACGGCCGAGTAGATGTCGCGCTGAATCGGCGAGAATGTACCGCTCGCGGGAACGGTTCGCGTAACGTCGGCAGCGTATCCGCGGAATGATGCACCGATGTCCATGACGATCATGTCGTTCTTGTCGATGTAGCGATCGTCAGCGCTGTAATGCAAGGTCGTGGAATTTGGGCCCGAGCCAACGATCGTCGAGAACGACGGGCGGTCCGCGCCGTTGCGGCGGAAATTGTATTCGATGACCGCCTGTACTTCGAACTCGTTCATGCCAGGATCGATCAAACGCATCGCGTCCTTCTGTGCGCCGACGGTGATGTTCACCGCTCGCCGAATGAAATCGAGCTCACCCGCCGTCTTCACTCGGCGAAGCTGAGCAACAGCGCCGTTGGCTGATTTGGCCGTCGTTCCAGCATGTCGTTTGAGAACTCCGGCAATGACCTGATCGTCGGGACTCATGACTTCGTCGTTCGGCGTGTAGCTACCGACAACATGGAGCTGAGCAGACGGATCGGCGGAGATCAGCGAGTCGAGAGTTGCATTGAGCGATGCCTCAGGGCGGCCGTCGAGACCGAGCGAGCTCTTCACGTTGGGAACACCGAGGCGATGACCTGTCCACACTTCTCTCGACGGATCGCTTGGCTGGACAAACAGCATTGGCGTTCCGGCAATCGCGCCGTTCTTCACGACCATGACGAGCGAAGCATCGGGCTCACGAAATCCGGTGAGGTAGATGAACGACGAGTTCTGGTTGAAGGCGATGTAGTCCTGCTCGGGCTCTGCTGAGCCGAGGGCGACGACAATTCCGTCTTTTATCGAAGAAGCGAGAGCGGTGCGTCGGGCGCCATACTCCGAGTCTGGGATTTGGGCCGTGAGACCCGGCGATGATGCGACAAGCATCGACAGAGAAGCAACCGTATTTCGAATATTACGATTCATGCGTTAGAATCCGTTGGTGGTTGTTAGCAGTCAGCGGTCAGCTACGATTTCAAAACCGCTTTTGCGATCGTCTGAAGTTGCATGTTCGACGTACCCTCGTAAATCGCGCCGATCTTCGCGTCGCGATAGAACTTCTCGACCGGGTAGTCCTTCGTGTAGCCGTACCCGCCGAACAGCTCGACACAGACCGACGTAACGCGCTCGCATACCTGCGACGAGAAAAGTTTTGCCATCGCTCCCTCACGGGCGATGTCGCGACCCGCATCCTTCAGGCGCGAAGCGTTGTACACCATCAAGCGCGCGGCCTCGAGATCAGTCGCTGCCTGCGCCACCTGAAACTGGATACCCTGAAACTCCGAAAGCGATTTGCCGAACTGCTTTCTGTCGTTCAGATATTTGATCGCGGCGGTCAACGCACCCTGTGCAACGCCGATCATCTGCGCACCGATACCGATGCGGCCTTCGTTCAATGTCTCGATCGCTATCTTGTATCCCTGGCCAACGGGGCCGAGGACGTTTTCTTCGGGTACTTCGCAGTTGTCGAGCAGGAGCTCCACTGTGCTCGATGCGCGAATGCCGAGCTTGTCTTCCTTCTTGCCAACGCTGAATCCCGGGAAATCACGCTCGACGATAAATGCGGTGATGCCCTTGTAACCCGCTGATGGATTCGCGTTGGCGAAGACGACATAGATGCCGGCTTCGTATCCGTTCGTGATCCACAGCTTCTGTCCGTTGAGAATCCACTTGTCGCCTTTCTTCTCGGCCTTGCATGCGAGACCGAAGGCGTCTGACCCGGAGCCGGACTCCGATAGGGCGTACGCACCGACGGTGTCGGAGGTCAACCGCGTGAGGTACTTTGCTTTCTGAGTATCCGATCCGTAGCGATTTATCGGATAGTTGACGAGCGTGTTCTGAACGTCGCAGAGGATTGCAGCCGATGCATCGACCTTGCTTATCTCTTCAACAGCCAGCGTGACCATGAAAAGGGATCCGCCGGCGCCGCCGTATTCTTCCGGAACTTCAATTCCCATCAGCCCAAGATCGAAGTATTTCGGAATGAGAGTAGGGTCGATGCGCGCCGCCGTTTCCATCTCCACTACGCGTGGACGAACTTCTTCCTCGACGAAACCGGCAACGGCGTCGCGGAACATCTCTTCTTCTTCGGAGAGAGTAGTGAGTGCTGGGCGAGCGTCAGTTTGCGTGGTCATTTGGATATTGCGGCGACA